>CAJAFD010000097.1 GCA_903938935.1 uncultured Opitutia bacterium | reverse complement strand
GGCCGCACCTGTTGCAGGATATTTTTGCCCGTGAACTCATTTTGCGGATCGAGCTCCGCCGGCACATTTCCTTCGGGCCGCACACCGAAATGCGCTCCGAAAAAATCCGCGTCCGCGCCCAACACGTCGCGTAATTCCGCCTGCGTCCACACGTAGAAGGCCCCTTCGGCGTGCGCTCCGTCGGTCGCACCGGGCACCGAGCTATCGGCATCTTCGGCCGAGTAAAATCCGCCGTGCGGGCCCGTGAGTTGCTCCGCGACGTAGTCAAAAATATCCCGCGCGATCCACGCATAACGCTCGTCGCCGCTGGCCTGTTTCATCTCGAGCGCGTTGAGCGCGATCTGCGCCTGATCGTAGAGCATTTTTTCGAAATGCGGCACGAACCACGCCTCATCCACGGCGTAACGGTGAAAGCCGCCGCCAACATGATCATGAATCCCGCCCTGCGCCATCCGCCGCAATGTGTGGCCCGCCATATCCGTCGCCGCTCGGCCCAACTCCGAGGCGACGCCTTGCTGCGCCGCGCAGCGAAACAAAAACGCGAGATTGCTGGCGCGCGGAAATTTCGGCGCGCCGCCAAACCCGCCGTGCGTGGGATCAAACGCATCGTAATAATACTGGAAGCCCTTTTCAAACGCCGCCCCTGCAGCCTCAGCCAAATCCACCGCGGGCTCACCGGTTTCGGCCGAGGCTTCGCTCGCGCCTCGCGCGCGCAAGGCGCCAAGCACGCGCTCGCTTTCGGACACGAGTTTGTCGCGCTCATTTTTCCAACCGCCAACAATCGCGCGCAAAATCGAAGTAAAACCCGGACGTCCTTGGCGATCTTGCGGCGGAAAATACGTGCCACCGAAAAACGGTTTTAATTCCGGCGTGAGCCACGCCGAGAGCGGCCAACCGCCGTGGCCGGTCAGCGCCTGCACATAAGCCATGTAAACTTTATCCACGTCGGGCCGTTCTTCGCGGTCCACTTTGATCGCGATAAAATGTTCGTTGAGCAGCGCGGCCACCGCTGCGTCTTCAAACGATTCGTGCGCCATCACGTGGCACCAATGACACGTCGCGTAACCGATGCTCAGAAAAATCGGTTTTTCTTCGGCGCGCGCGCGGGCAAAAGCGGCCTCACCCCACGGTAACCATTGGACCGGGTTCTCGGCGTGCTGGAGAAGATAGGGCGACTTTTCGTGGGCGAGCGCGTTGGACATGCAGGCAAAGACTCCACGAAACTGGGGCGCGACACGAAAACAAAAAAGGAGCGCCGTTGGGGCGCTCCTTTGAAATTTGAACGTGGCTTAAACGATTAACCGCTGAGGCGACTTACTTGCCGAGGACCCAGTTGAAGATCAACGGCGCGACGATGGTCGCATCGCTCTCGACGATGAATTTCGGCGTCGAGCCGGCGAGTTTGCCCCAGGTGATTTTTTCGTTGGGGACGGCGCCGGAGTAACTGCCGTAGCTCGTGGTCGAATCGCTGATTTGCGCGAAGTAACCCCAGAGCGGCACGCCGTCGCGGCCGAGATCTTGGTGCAACATCGGCACGACGCAGATCGGGAAATCGCCGGCGATGCCGCCGCCGATTTGGAAGAACCCGATCGAGCCTTCGCCGTTCTTCATGAGTTTCGCCGTGTTCGTGTACCACTCGGCGAGCCAGGTCATGTATTCGATGCCAGTGCGCACGGTGTGGACGTTTTTAATTTCGCCGGTGACGACGCGACCGGCGTACATGTTGCCGAGCGTGGCGTCTTCCCAGCCGGGGACGATGATCGGGAGGTTTTTCTCGCAGGCGGCGAGCATCCAGGAATTTTTCGGGTCGATCTGGTAGCTCTTCTTGAGCTTACCGCCGCGCAGAATTTTATACATGAACTCGTGCGGGAAATAGCGTTCGCCAGCTTGGTCGGCCTTGGTCCATTCGTCGGCGACGACGGCCTCGATGCGGCGCATGGCTTCCATCTCAGGGATGCAGGTGTCGGTCACGCGGTTCATGTGGCGCTTGACGAGTTTCACTTCGTCCTCGGCGGTGAGGTGGCGATAGTTCGGCACGCGCTCGTAGTAGTCGTGCGCGACGAGATTAAAAATATCTTCCTCCAGATTCGCGCCGGTGCAGACGATGGCGTGGACCTTGTCTTTGCGGATCATCTCGGCGAGCGAGATGCCGAGTTCGGCGGTGGACATCGCGCCGGCGAGCGTGACGAGCATCTTACCGCCGGCTTGGAGGTGAGTCTCGTAACCCTTGGCGGTGTCGAGGAGCGCGGCCGCGTTGAAGTGGCGGTAATGCTGCGCGATAAATTTAGAAACCGGACCTTTCTTGGCCGCGAGGGCGGCGTTGATGTCTTCCGGGCGTTTGGTCTGGCGTTTGGCTTTCATAAAGGTGCAGCGAGAAATAGCCGGGCGTTGAAACGCAACGCCATGAAAAAATCTTCGCTTCGGCGCGATCCTTCCGTTCACGTGTCGCCCCGCCGATGCTCGCCTCGTTCCTCGCCGCCACTTTTTTCGCGCTCAACGCCACCTGCGCGAGCCAGAGCGTGCGGGCAAGTGGCTCGGCCCGCGCCAACCTCGGGCGGCTCATCGTCGCGGCGGCCGTGCTCGGTCTTTTTGCGCACACGCTCGGGCAGGGGTTTACGAGCGCGAGCGTGGGCTGGTTTTTCCTGAGTGGGTTGATCGGCATGGGTTTGGGTGATCTGGG
>CAJAFD010000096.1 GCA_903938935.1 uncultured Opitutia bacterium | reverse complement strand
TTTGGGTATTTGCCGGGGATGTTGTGGATGCTGATCGGTGCGACCCTGGGTGGCGCGGTGCACGATAGTATGATTATGTTTTGCTCGGTGCGCCGCGGCGGCAAATCGCTGGGTCAGATGGTGCGCGATGAGGTCGGGCCTTTTGCCGGGATCGTCGCTTTGATCAGCATTTTGGGGATCATGGTGATTTTGTTGGCGGTGCTTTCGTTGGTCGTGGTCAACGCGCTCGCCGAGAGTCCATGGGGTCTGTTCACGATTTTGGCGACGATGCCGATCGCGGTCTTCATGGGTTTGGCGATGCGCGGCACGCACAGTGGCGCGAAATTAATTTGGATCAGTGCGGCGGGCTTGGTGGCCTTATTGCTGGCAGTCTGGGGTGGGCAATTTCTCCCCGGCACACGCCTCGAACATTGGCTCACGCTGAATGGCACGACGCTCGCGTGGGGTATTATGATCTATGCGGTGATAGCCTCGGTGTTGCCGGTCTGGATCCTGCTCGCGCCGCGCGATTACCTGAGCACGTTTATGAAAATCGGCACGGTCGTCGCGCTCGGCATCGCGATCGCGGTGCTTGCGCCGACGCTCCAGATGCCGGCTGTCACCAAGTTCATTGACGGTACGGGTCCGGTTTTCGCCGGACCGGTGTTTCCGTTCTGCTTCATCACCATCGCGTGTGCGGCGCTCTCAGGGTTTCATTCGATTATTTCTTCGGGTACGACTTCGAAATTACTCGCCCGCGAGAATCACATCCGCGTCGTCGGGTACGGCGCGATGATCACCGAAATGTGTGTCGGCATTATGGCGCTCATCGCCGCCTGCGCGATGGCCCCCGGTGAATACTTCGCGATCAATATGAAAGGCGAACCCGCGGCGGTGGTGGCGAAAGTCACCGCGCTCGGTTTTCCGGTGACGGAGGCCCAGATGGCCGACCTCGCCTCGAGCGTCGGCGAAAAAACCATGGTCGGCCGCACTGGGGGTGCGCCGACGTTTGCGGTGGGCATGGCGCACATGTTTGCGGGTGTGCTCGGTAGCAAGGCTGCGCTCGCGCTCTGGTATCATTTCGCGATCATGTTTGAGGCGCTGTTTATTTTGACGGCGATCGACGCCGGCACGCGGGTGGGGCGATTTATCGTGCAGGATTTGCTGGGTTACATCTGGAAGCCGCTCGGGGAAACGAAATCTACCGCCGGTAATTTCATCGCGACGGTCGCCTTCGTGGGCGCGTGGGGTTGGTTTTTATATCAGGGCGTGGTGGATCCGCTGGGTGGTATTAATTCGCTCTGGCCGATCTTCGGCGTGGCCAACCAACTCCTCGCCGTCGTCGCGCTCGCGCTCGGCACCACGGTGCTGCTCAAGATGGGTCGCGCCCGCTACGCTTGGGTCACTACGTTACCGCTCGTCTGGCTGCTCGCCGTGACGTCCACCGCCGGCCTCATGAAAATCTTTAGCCCCGCGCCCGTCGGCTTCCTCGCGATCGCGCGCAGTTTTGAAGCCAAGATCGCTGCCGGTGGTACGCCGGCCGAGATGAAAATGTGGCAGACCCTGCTGCTGAACAACCAGATCAACGCCGCCGTCACCGGCGCGTTTCTCGTTTTGGTGACGCTCGTCGTCGCGGCCAACGCCCGCGTCTGGTGGCAGATCCTCGTCGGCCGTAAAAATCTCGTTTTGCGCGAAGACCCTTACGTCGCGCTCACGCCGGCCAATTCCTGATTTCTCCCCAACCGTTTCAACCTCGCTTCGTCTTTCTCTCCCCATGCCTCTTATCACCGCCAGCAAGACTCAGCCCACTTATGATGTGATCGTCGTCGGTTCCGGCGCCGGCGGCGGCCAGACGGCCTACACGCTCGCGATGGAGGGCGTGAAAGTCCTCATGCTGGAAGCCGGGCGCAACTACGACCCGGTCAAAGAAACCGCGATGTTTCAGACCAACGGCCAAGCCCCACTCGCCGGCTCGAGCACACCAGATAAACCTTTCGGTTTTCACGACGCCACCGTCGACGGCGGTTGGCAGGTGCCGGGTGAGCCTTACACGAGCGCGTCGAGCGATCCTACGCGTCAATTCTGGTGGTGGCGCGCGCGCATGCTCGGCGGTCGCACCAACCACTGGGGCCGCATCTCCCTGCGCAACGGCCCCTACGATTTCAAACCTTACTCCCGCGACGGGCTCGGCCTCGACTGGCCCATCAGCTACGAAGACGTCGCGCCCTATTACGACAAAGTCGAGATGCTCATCGGCGTCTATGGCTCCAACGAAGGCCTCGAAAACACCCCCAATTCTAGCGAAGGCGTGCTTCTGCCTCCGCCCAAGGCCCGCGCCGGCGAACTCCTCGCGCAACAACGCGCCAAGAAACTCGGCCTGCCCGTCATCCCGATTCACCGCGCCGTTCTCAGCGTGAAGCAAGACGCCGAGCGCATCCCCGCGAAACTTCACCCTCAGAATCCCACCGCCCAACGCATCCTCGCACAGGCCATGCGCGATCGCGCCGCGTGTTTCTGGGCGACGCAATGCGGCCGCGGTTGCTCGATCAAGGCCAACTACCAATCCACCACCGTCCATCTCCCGCCCGCCCTCGCCACGGGCAACCTCGACATCCTGCCCAACGCCATGGTGCGCGAGATCACCATGGATGAAAACGGCAAGGCCACCGGCGTCATCTACATCGACCGCGTCACCGGCGAAGCCCACGCGTTGAAAGCCCGCGTCGTCGTCCTCGCCGCGAGCTCCGCCGAGTCCGTGCGCATTCTGCTCAATTCCAAATCCCCGCGCTACCCCAACGGCCTCGCCAACTCCAGCGGCCTTGTCGGCAAATACATCATGGACACCGTGGGCGCGCGCCTCGGCGGCCAGATTCCGCTACTCGAAAACATGCCCGCCCACAACGAGGACGGCGCCGGCGGCGCCCACATGTATGTCCCGTGGTGGCTCTATCAGGAACAAAAAGCCGGCAAACTCGACTTCGCCCGCGGCTACCACATCGAGTTCCAGACAGGTCGTAGCATGCCCGGCCTCGGCGCCGCCACGGCCGTCGCCGGCCTCACCGAAGGTAGCTACGGCCGTAAATTCAAGGAAGACGCCCGCCGCTATTACGGCACCTTCGTCAGCTTCGCCGGTCGCGGCGAGATGATCCCCAACGCCGATTCCTACTGCGACCTCGACCCCACCGTGAAAGACAAATGGGGCACGCCCGTGCTGCGTTTCCACTGGAAATGGTCTGACCACGAGACGCGCCAAGCCGCGCACATGCAGCGCACGTTTGCCGAGATCATCACCGCCATGGGCGGCAAACCCAACAAACTCGACGCCACCGGCCTCCAAGCCATCGAGCCCGGCGGCAAGATCATCCACGAAGTCGGCGGCACCATCATGGGCGTCGACCCCAAAAAATCCGTCACCAACCAATGGGGCCAGACCTGGGATGTTAAAAACATCTTCGTCAACGACGGCGGCCCCTTCGTCAGCAACGCCGACAAAAACCCCACGCTCACCATCATGGCGCTCGCTTGGCGCGCCAGCGATTACCTCCTCGCCGAAATGAAGAAAGGAAACCTCTAACATGACCCCGTCCGATTCTTCCCCGCGGCCCCGTCTGGATCGCCGCACCGCCATCAAGTGGATGCTCACCGCCGCCGCCTCGATCGCGATCATGGACCGCGCCACCACCGCTGGCGCCGCCACCGCTACGACCAAGGCCGCCGTCGGCTACGGCACCGATCCCGAGCTCAACAAAAACTACAAACCCGGCGATTTCTGGGCCCTCACGTTTACCGCCGGTCAACGCCGCACCGCCACCGCGCTCTGCGACGTCATCATCCCCGCCGACGCGAAATCCCCCGCGGCCTCCGCCGTCGGCGTACCCGACTTCATCGACGAATGGATCAGCGCGCCCTATCCCGGCCACGACAAAGACCGCGCCCTCATCCTCGACGGCCTCGTCTGGATCGACGCCGAATCCCAGAAACGATTCGGCAACGACTTCGCCGATCTCATCGCCAGCCAACAACGCGCTCTCTGCGACGACATCTGCTACGTCCCCAAGGCCAAGCCCGAGTTCAAAACCGCCGCGCTCTTTTTTAACAAATTCCGCGACCTCACCTCCGGCGGTTTTTATACCACGCCCGAAGGCATGAAAGATCTCGGCTACGTCGGCAACGTCCCTATCGCCACCTACGAGGGACCCACGCCCGCCGCGCTCAAACACCTTGGCCTCGCCTGAGCTTACGCCGCGGGCGCGCCGGTTGATTTCCGGCGCGCCCTGAGTTTACTTTGACCTGTCCGTAGCCTTCGGGCTTTTAACGTTCCCTTTCGCATGACCAAGCCACGCCCATCCCGCACCTCGGGTCGCTTGCCCGCCGCCGCCGCGCAACGCGCCGCCGTCGTGGATCACAGTTTCGTGCCGGTGCGGGCCAAGCTCCTCGAGGTCGCGGCGTTCCTTGACCGCGTCGAACGCTACGGCGCCGCCGGTGATTTCCGCTGCGTCGCTCTGCGCCAAGCCGCCAAAATTCTTGTCGACGGTAAACCCGCCCGCGCCCGCCGCATCCTCGAACAACTCAGCGATCCCACCACGCAGCCCGACGCCGTCACGTCCGGCAAAGCCGCCCTCGGCGCGTGGCAAAAACCTTCGTCCCCCAAACGGGCCAAATAATCTCCGACCATGCGCTACATCGAGCCCCACGGCCACATGGTGAGCCGCACCACCGACGACTATCAGGCCATGGTCACGGCTGGCTGCGTCGCCGTCTGCGAACCTGCGTTTTGGGCCGGCTTCGACCGCAGCTCGGCCGACGGTTTTCGCGATTATTTTCGCCAGATCACCGAGTACGAACCGGCCCGCGCGGCGAAATTTCTCCTCCCCCATTTCGCCTGGTTGTGCATCAACCCGAAGGAAGCCGAAGACCTCGCCCTCGCGGCGGATGTCCTCGCGATGATCCCGGAATTCCTGACCAAGCCCAACGTCCTCGGCATCGGTGAGATCGGCCTCAATCGCAACACGCGCAACGAGCTCAAGGTCTTCGAGCAACACGTCGAGCTCGCGGTGAAATACAATCAGCTCATTCTCGTTCACACGC
>CAJAFD010000095.1 GCA_903938935.1 uncultured Opitutia bacterium | reverse complement strand
CCGTCGGCGAGCGCGCGTAGCACGTACGGCTGCAAGGCCACGTCGCGGGTCAGGCCAGCGACGGCCGCGTCGACGTTGCCGCCAAAAGCGCGTTGCGTGATCGCGTAAACGGCGGCCACGCGGGTCACGAGCGGTTTGGCGGGTTCGCGCGCGAGGGCCAGCAAGCGCGCCGTCGTCTCTGCATTGAGTTCGCGGCGTAACAGCGTCCGCTGCGCTTCGAGGCGGGTCCGGTGACTAGGTGATTCAAGGAGCGCAACCAACTCCGCGTCGCTCACACGGTCAAAATCGGGCAAAGCCGGCGCCGTGAAATTTTTCGGCGTGACGCGCACGATGTAACCCACATCCGCGCCCGCCCAGTTGAAGGTCGCGCCTTTCCAACTCGCTTGATAAACGTGGCTCAACGCATCGACGTCGGCGTCGGTCGGGCGGGTCATCGCCACAAATTTTTCGGGCGGCGCCGTTTCGATGTAACTCGCCCCGCGTGGTGCGACCGCTTGGTGCCAGAGCGCGCCGGTGCCCCAGTCACAGGTCAGCGGCCCATTCCATCTGCCGAAACCGGGCTCATCGAGAAACAACGCGCCGCAGCCGGACCCGCCGCCGTAATCCGCCAAGGGTTTCACGTGCTCCGGCCCGAAATTTTTATACAGATACGGATAACCGTGATGCTCCAGACCGGTGAAGTTTTCGAGCCGGATGTCCCAGCCGCCGCCGTCGTTGGTGTTGTCGCGGGCGAAGATGTTGAGCAACGGCCCCACGGCGAGATCGACGATGTTGCGCGTGCCGCGACTAAAGATTTCCAAGCCCGTGCCATCGGGGCGAAAGCGCGTCACGCCGCCGCCGCGATGTTGCACCGTGCGGCCATCGGTGCCGACGGCTTTCATGTAACCGAAATCGCCGACCGCGGCATAAAGCCAGCCGTCGATCCCGAGACTCAGACCGTTGGTCGTGTGGTCGGCGGGACGGTCCGCAAAACCGAAGGCGATGTTCTTGATGAGAATTTTTGATTCCTCGGCCACACCGTCGCCGTCGCGATCGATAAACACACTCACGTGCGGCGGATGCACGACGTAGAGCCGGTCGTGGTCCCAGACGAGCCCGCGGGGTGAATCGAGGTCTTTGACAAATTCCGTCACGTGATCGGCGCGGCCGTCGCCGTCGGTGTCGCGGAGCCGCAAGATGCGCCCACGGTGTGGATCGCGCCCGAGCGAGCCGTTGCCATCACTCGAGACGTAGAGATCGCCGTGGGGCGCCGCCGCCACGAAGACCGGATAATTCGCGGCTGCTGAGTTGGCGAAAAGCGTGACATCGAAACCTTCGGGCACTTTCACGTCTTTCAAAATCACCGCTTCCTGCTCGGGCGTGAAGCGCACGATCTTCGGCGCGACGTTGCCCTGGGCTTTCAAAGCATCGACGAGCGGCTTGGACTCTGCGGCTTGGGCCGACGCGTTGAAAAGAGCAGCAAAAACGAAGGCGTTGAATAGGCGAACGAGGTGCATGGGGCGGGTAAAAGGGGTAAACTCGGACCCCACCAACACCGATCGACCTGACAATTTCAAGCCCGCCTCCGCTTGCCCCCAGCCTGACACATGCTCTGAATGCGGCATGCGTATTTTCGACTACACCGTCGGCTCCTGCTCTATCGAAACATCGCGCAACGTCTCCTTCATTCGCCCGGCCGTTGGCATCACGTGCCTTTTGATCCTAGGCGCGTTGCTGACGGGCTGTGAGAAAAAAGATTCAAGCCCATCGTCCGCCGCCAAAACCGTCGCGACCACGGCTCATTCAGCCACTCCGCAAATCTGGCGCGTGGGCAACGGCGCCGAACCGCAAGACCTCGATCCGCAAACGGTCACCGGCGTCCCTGAGCACAAACTCATGATGGCGCTCTTCGAGGGCCTCGTCACCGAAGACCCCAAAGACCTGCACCCGATTCCCGGCTTGGCTGATCGCTGGGAAATTTCGGACGACGGATTGGTTTACACGTTTCACCTTCGCACCAACGCAAAATGGTCCGACGGCACCCCGATCACCGCGCCGCAAGCCGTCGAATCTTACCAACGCATGCTCTCACCCGGGCTCGGCGCGGAATACGCGTATCTATTGTGGTTCGCCGTTGGCGCCGAGGATTACACCAAAGGCAAACTCACCGATTTCTCCAAAACCGGTTTCAAGGCCCTCGATGAACGCACGCTCCAGATCACGCTCAAATCTCCCACGCCTTATCTGCTCAAGATCATCGCCAGCCACTACGCTTGGACGATCGTCCCCACGCACGTTGTGAAAAAATTTGGTAAGCTCGACGAGAAACGCACCGCGTGGACGCGCACCGGCAATCACGTCGGCAGCGGCCCGTTTCAGCTCAAAGACTGGGCACCGCAGCAAAAAATCACCGTCGTGCGCAACCCTCACTACTGGGACGCCGCCGTCGTGAAACTCGATGCCATTGAATTTTTCCCCACCGAAGACCTCGGCACCGAAGAGCGGATGTTTCGCACGGGCCAGCTCGACATGACCAACGAAATGCCGGCCAACAAAATCGACACCTACCGCAAGGAACGCCCCGAAGCCCTAAAAGTTGATCCATGGCTCGGCGTGTATTTTTACCGCTGCAACGTCACTCGCGCGCCGCTCACCGACAAGCGCGTGCGACGCGCCCTCGCCCTCGCCATCGACCGCGAGAGTCTCATTAAAAACATCACCCGCGGCGGCGAGACGCCCGCTTACAGCGTCAGCTATCCGGGCACCGCCGGCTACTTCCCACGAGCCAAAATCACCGGCGACCTCGCCCTCGCCAAACAACTCCTCGCCGAAGCCGGCTACCCCGATGGCAAAGGCTGCCCACCCATCGAGCTGCTCTACAACACCCAAGCTAACCACCGCGCCATCGCTGAGGCCATCCAGCAAATGTGGCGTAAAAATCTCGGCGTCGAAATCACCCTCCGCAACGAGGAGTGGAAAGTTTACCTCAACACGCAGCACGTCACCAAAGATTACACGCTGCAACGCGCCGGCTGGATCGCCGACTACGTCGACCCCCACGTGTTTCTCGAAATCTGGACCACCGGCAACGGCAACAACGACACCCTATGGTCCAACGCCGACTACGACCGCCTCTTCCAAGCCGCCCTCACCGCCAAAAACGACCCCGAACGCTACGAGATTTACCAAAAAATGGACGCCATTCTCGTCGACGAAATGCCCGTCATCCCGATTTATTTTTACACCAAGGTTCACGCCGTCAGCCCCCGCGTGAAAGGCTATCACCCCACGCTCTTGGACAACCATCCCTACAAATATATCTACCTCGAAAACTGAGCGGAGCTTAACCCCCAACCGCCAACGCCCAAAGCCCCAGGGGTACGCGCGACACTCAGTTCGCCGGGCGAGCGCCGAATGAGTCGCGCGCTTGCCATCGATTCGCCTCGTGCTCTGTCTATCACTCTTTTCGACTACCGCCCACGTCGCACCATGCTCCGCTTCACCTTCCGCCGCCTGCTCCAGATCATCCCGGTGCTCTGGATCATCATCACGGCAACGTTTTTTATGATCCGCTTTGTACCCGGCGGACCGTTCACCGCGGAAAAGGCCGTCACCCCTGAAATCCTACGCAACCTCGAAGCGCACTACGGCCTCAACAAACCCCTCTACCAGCAATATTTTGATTACATGGGCAGCCTCCTGCGCGGCGACCTCGGCCCGTCCTTCAAATACCCCAACCGCACCGTCAACGAGATCATCGGCGACAAACTCCCGACTTCACTCGAGTTGGGATTCATCTCTCTCGCCGTCGCCCTCGCGATCGGCATCACGCTCGGCACTCTCGCCGCCGTGAAGCGCAACAGCTGGCTGGATTACGTCTGTTCATCCACGGCGATGATCGGCATCTGCGTTCCGACTTTTGTACTCGGACCGCTCCTGGTGCTCACGTTCGCGATTCACTTTCAATGGCTGAACGCCTCCGGCTGGTACGGCCCTTCCGATCGCATTTTACCCTGCCTCACCCTTGGCTGCGTCTACGCCGCCTACATCGCCCGCCTCACCCGCGGAGGCATGCTCGAGGTGCTCAATCAAGACTACATCCGCACCGCTCGAGCCAAAGGCGCCAGCGAAGCCCGCGTCGTTTTCAAACACGCGCTGCGCGGTGGATTGTTGCCGGTCGTTTCTTTTCTCGGGCCCGGTATCGCCGGCATTCTCACGGGCTCGTTTGTTATTGAGACGATTTTTCAAATCCCAGGCCTAGGCCGCGAATTCGTTAACAGCGCCTTCAACCGCGACTACACTTTAGTTCTCGGCACGGTCATCCTCTACGCCTCGCTGATCGTCATCCTCAATCTCGTGGTCGACGTGGTCCAGATCTGGCTCAACCCGAAACTCAAATTCGAATGAGCCCAACCAAGCTCCCCTCCGCCGTCGTCACGCCCGAGCAAATCGAAACCGGCAATTCGCTCTGGCATGACGCTTGGTCGCGTCTGCGCAAAAACCGCCTCGCCGTATGCGGTGGCGCCACGCTGCTCGTGTTGGCGCTGCTCTGCGCGTTCGGGCCGTTTTTCGCCCAGTCTTACCAAGATCAAAATCTCGACCTCGGCGCCGCGGGTCCCAGCGCCGCGCATTGGCTCGGCACGGACACATTGGGCCGCGACCTATTTTCGCGCATATTATTCGGCGGACGCATTTCGATGATGGTCGGTCTGGTCGCGACGTTTGTGGCTTTGGCCATCGGCGTGACCTACGGCGCCGTCGCCGGTTTTTTTGGCGGAAAAATCGACGCCGTGATGATGCGTATCGTCGACATCATGTACGCCCTGCCCTTCACGATTTTCGTGATCCTGTTGATGGTGTTTTTTGGCCGAAATATTTTCCTACTCTTCTTCGCTATCGGCGCGGTCGAGTGGCTGACGATGGCGCGTATCGTCCGCGGCCAGATCATCTCGATTAAAAAGATGGAATACATCGAAGCCGCGCGCGCACTCGGTCTCAGCAAACGCCGGATCATTTTCCGTCACATGATCCCCAATATCTTGGGCCCGATCATCGTGTACACGACGCTGACCATTCCGGCGGTGATGCTGCTGGAAGCGTTCCTCAGTTTCCTCGGTCTCGGCGTGCAACCGCCCATGAGTTCGTGGGGCGTGCTCATCAAAGACGGCGCCGAGAAGATGGAGGAATTTTGGTGGCTGCTGGTGTTTCCGGGTGGCGTATTTTCGCTGACACTCTTCTCCCTAAACTTCCTCGGCGACGGCCTCCGCGACGCGCTCGACGTGCGTTCTTCCAAGGACTGATCGGGAACGTTTCAGTTTTTTAACGTACTCTCTCGCGCATGATTCGCCGTTTTCGCCCCTACTTCAGCTACCTCCGGCCGCAACGCGGCTTATTAATCGCGGCGATTCTTTGCGGCATCCTCGCGGGTTTGGCCTCGGGCGCGGGTTTACCCTACATGGTGAAGAAAGTCTTCCCCGTGATTTTCGCGCCTCAAGCTCTGCCGCTCAGCGCTTGGGAACTCGCACTCATCACGCTCTGGATTCCCGCCGTATTCGTCGTGCGCGGCGTCGCGACCTATCTTAACACTTATTTCATTCAACTCGTCGGCACGCGCGTCCTCGAAGCCATCCGTCTCGATTT
>CAJAFD010000094.1 GCA_903938935.1 uncultured Opitutia bacterium | reverse complement strand
GCGGGGATTGTGATAGTGCGACCAGAACTTCGTGTCGTAGTTAAATTTCGAGATGTTGTAGATTTCGTTCTCGGTCTCGACGTTGCCGTGTTCGGTGCAACCGATGTAAATGCCGACGCGATCTTTGGGCAGCGTTTCGAAATTAACCCCACTGTCGGCCAACGCCTCCCGCGCGCAGTAAATCGAGATGGAGCCCGCCCGCGTCCCGACGCGGAGCTCTTTTTTCTTCTGGTACTTCAACGGATCGTAATGACAAACGCCCGCGAGCTGGGTGCCCATGTAGCGGATTTCCATGCGCTCGATGCCGGCGACGCCGTGCAGCAGATTTTGCCGGAATTCGGTGAGAGAATTGCCGTTGGGGGCGGTGAGACCGACTCCGGTGATGACGATACGCGCGGGCTTCATGCTGGTGTAAGAGGAAATCGCTAGCCATCCCGCCTCCGAAAGCAATAAAACCCTCCATTCTTATGAACGTTCTCGTTGTTGGAGGCGCCGGCTACATCGGCAGTCACTGTGTTCGCCAGCTGCTCATTGCAGGCCATCGGCCCGTCGTGCTCGACAATTTAGTCTTCGGTCACCGCGGCGCCGTCGCCCCCGAAGTGCCGTTCTACGCCGCCGATCTGGGCGATGAAAAAACCGTCGGCGAGATTCTTGCCCGAGAAAAAATCGAGGTGGTTATGCATTTCGCGGCTTTCGCCTATGTCGGCGAATCCGTTACCGACCCGCTGAAATATTATTTCAACAACGTCGTCGCCACGCTCGGCTTGTTGCGCGCGATGCACGTCCATGGCGTGAAGAAATTCGTCTTTTCGTCCACCTGCGCTACCTATGGCGTCCCCGCCGGCATGCCGATCACCGAGTCGATGCCCCAAGCGCCGATCAATCCCTACGGTCAGACCAAGCTCGATATCGAGAACGCCCTCAAAGCCCTCGCGCTCGCTCACGGACTCAGCTTTGCGGCCTTTCGTTATTTCAATGCCGCCGGTGCCGCCGAGGACGCGGCTATCGGTGAAGATCACATTCCTGAATCGCATCTTATCCCGCTCGCGATCCAAGCCGCCACGGGCCAACGCGCCGCGCTGCACGTTTTCGGCAACGATTATCCCACGCCCGACGGTACGTGTCTGCGTGACTACGTCCACGTCGACGATCTGAGCCGCGCCCACATCGCGGTGTTTTCTAAACTCGAAAAACCCGGCACCGCGCTCTTTTACAATCTCGGCACGGGCAAACCTACTTCGGTGCTTCAGGTCATCCGCGCCGTGGAAAACGTCACCGGCCTGAAAGTCCCTCACTCATTCGCGCCGCGGCGCGCCGGAGACCCGCCCGCGCTCTACGCGAATTCGGCCAAAGCCATCGAGGAACTCGGCTGGCAGATCAAATTCAACGACATCGAATCCATCGTCGCGACCGCGTGGCGCTGGCACCAGAAATCCCCGCGCGGTTTCGCCGATCGCTGAGACTCAGAGCCGCGGTGCGGTTGGTTTCAACGGCGGCGCCCAAGCATTCACGCCGGCCGTGTTGAGCCGGCGTTTGAAAACTTTGTCGCCGCTCGTCACATAGAGCGTATCGAATTTGGCCCCGCCGAAAACGAGGTTGGAGCAACGCCCGTTGGGCGTCGGCAGGATGCATTGCACGCGACCGGCCTGATCGCAGATTTGAATCCCCAGCCGCGTCGCCACATAGAGTCGCCCGTCGCGATCCACTTTGAGACCGTCGGCAAAACTCTGGTCCTCGCCGTCCGGCTCGTGCAGCCAGTAATAGCGCTGTTTGTGCGCGAGCGTGCCGTCGGGTTGGATTTGATAACTGTAAACCCAGTGCGAGCGGTAGTCGGAAACATAGAGCAACGTCTGATCCGGCGAGAGCGCGATACCATTGGAGAAACGCAACCCCGCGTCCACTTCGAGCGGTTCACGACTACCTGGGCGCAACAGCCAGACGCGGCTCGGTTCGTTCGACGACGCGACTGGGGAATTCGTGAAGTAAACATTTCCCGTGTGAGCGACGACGACATCGTTGCCGCGATTTCCCAGCGCCAAAACCGTCGTACGTCCGTCGATCTCGCGCGCGAGCACATTGGGAATCGTGCCCGACACGGAAAACAGGCGCCCGTCCGGCCCGAAGGCTTGGCCAGACGCTTTCTCGCAGTTGGCATTCACTTCCTGCAATGCGCCGTCGAGACCGATCCGGTGCGTCACGTTGCGGCCGGTGTCGTTGAAGAAAACTTCGCCGCGCGCGTTCACGGCGGGCGCATCGGTATTTTGAAAACCTTCGCCGACGAGCTGCCAGCCTTCGCCCGCGATCAAGAGCGTCGCAAGCGTGGCGTTTTTCGTCGGCGCGACGTTGCGTACGGGCTGAGGCCAACCTTGCCAGAGCCAGCGGATCGCATCGGGGAAAAGCATCGTGCCGTGTTTGCCGTTGTGCGCGCCTTCACCCCAGACGTGGCGCACGTCGTAACCAGAAAAAACCAACGAGCGCTCCATCGACTGATTCGCCATCCACCAATCGCCCGCGTAGATATTGTTGTCGTTCGCGCCGTCTTGCAGAAATACGCGCAACGCCTTCGGCTCATACTTGCGGACGAGCGTCGAATAACGATCGCCACCGCGCAGTCCGACGTAGGTGCCGATCGCACTGAACACGCGGGTAAACGCATCCGGCCGCTCCCAAGCCGCCGTGAACGCCGCAATCGCGCCGCTGCTCGATCCGCCAATGGAGCGATCATTGCCGGCGCGCGAAAGTCGGATCACACGACCGTCGGTCGTTTTCCGCGCTTCGACCGCGGGCAACACTTCTTCGAGAATAATCCGCGCGTAAGCGTCGCCGAGGCCAGCGTATTCGTAGCTGCGATTGAAGCGATC
>CAJAFD010000093.1 GCA_903938935.1 uncultured Opitutia bacterium | reverse complement strand
TGACGTAACTCTGACGCGCCGCAACACCTGCTTCACTCTCTAAAAAATGCCGACGTTCTACGAACAACTCGCCGCCCTTGAGCGCGAGTCCGCGGCGTTCGTGCTCGTGGTTCTCGTCGATGCCCTCGGCAGCACGCCCCAAGACACAGGCGCCAAAATGATCGTCACGCCTGCGGGCCTGCTCACCGGCACCGTCGGCGGCGGTCGCGTCGAAGCCCAAGCCATCGCGCTCGCGCAAGAACTTCTCGCCGCCTCCGCCACGACGCCACGCTTCGTCAACTGGAGCCTCAAAGGCGACGTCGGCATGACCTGCGGCGGCTCCGTGAAACTCTACTTCGAACCCCACGCCCCCGCTGGCCCGTGGCCCATTGTTATCTTCGGCGCCGGCCACGTCGTCCAAGCCTTGGTGCCCGTCCTGCTCCCGCTGGCGTGCACCGTCACCGTGATCGACCCGCGCGCCGACTGGCTCGAACGCCTGCCCCGCGCCCGCAACCTCCAGACCATCGTTCACCCCAACCCGGCTGACTTGATCCCGACGTTGCCCGCGACCGCCTTCGTTCTCTGCATGACCAAAGGCCACGCCAGCGATCGCCCCGTCCTGCAACGCGCCCTCGCCGAGCGCACGTTTCCGTATCTCGGGGCCATCGGCAGCGCGGCCAAAGCTATTGTCCTTCGCCGCGAACTCGTCGCCCATGGCCTCACACCTGAACGCGCTGAGAAATTTTTCTGTCCGATCGGCGAAGATTTCGGGAGCAACCACCCGCACGAAATCGCTCTGAGCATCGCGGCCCAACTGTTAAAAATCCGCGATCAACTCGCACCAGCCGCACCAGCCGCATCACCTGCGAGCGTTGCCAGTCCCGCGCTCGACTAAGTTATTTCAAACGTGTCTGCACGGCGGCGAAAATGGCTTCACCCGTCGCCGGCGATGCGAGCAACACTTCGCCTCCCGGTGCGCCGAAATGCGCCACGGCATCACGAATCGCTTCACGCACGCTGAAAGCCAACATCAACGGCGGCTCACCCACCGCCTTGCTGCCGTGAATCGTGTTCGGCTGCGCTGCCATCGGCAGCAGCGTCACGTTCATCTCCACCGGCGCATCACTGAACGCCGGAATTTGATACGTGCTCGCGCTGTGCGTCAGCAACCGGCCCTTCGCGTCCCATTTTAATTCTTCGCGCGTGAGCCAGCCCATGCCTTGCACGAACCCGCCTTCGATCTGGCCGCGATCGATCCCTGGATTCAACGAATCACCCACGTCGTGCACGATGTCCACGCGCCGCACGCGGTGCATGCCCGTATAGCCGTCCACTTCCACCTCAGAAACGGATGCGCCGTAAGAAAAATAATGAAACGGCCGCCCCGCCGCCTTCGCCCAGTCCCAGTGAATCCCCGGCGTCTTATAAAAACCCGTCGTCGAGAGACTCACCCGCTCGAGGTAAGCGCGCTGACACACCGCGGCGAACGCCACGCCGCGCACCGGCTGTCCGCGCACCGTCACCGCGTCGCCGGCAAAATCCAATTCCCGCGTCTCCGTTTCATCGGCGCCGAGCAGTTGCGCGGCCACGGGCCGCAAACGTTCACGCAAGATTTCGCAGGCGTTGCGAACAGCTGCACCGTTGAGATCGGCCCCACTCGAGGCCGCCGTCGGCGAGGTGTTGGGCACCTTATCGGTGCTCGT
>CAJAFD010000092.1 GCA_903938935.1 uncultured Opitutia bacterium | reverse complement strand
GGTGAGTTGACGCAACGACATCGCGGAACGGGCGCCGCCAGCGATATTGGCGAGGCGATCCGCGGCGGCGAGTTTGGGTGCTGCGAATTGTTTGAGTAGGAGCGGCACGAGATCGCGCGGGTGGAGGCAATCGCGGACTTGGTGGCCGTGGCCGCCGAAACCGATGTACTTGAGCGCGCGCCGCCGCAGGTGCGCGTTGAGCCAGTAGGCGAAAATACCTTGGTCGGCGCGGCCAAATTGACCCGCGCCCGCGAGGACGCCGCAGCGGTTCACAAAAACCGGCAAGTCGAAGGTCTCGCCGTATTCGAGGGCGAGCGCTTCACTCGCGAGTTTGGTGGAACCGTAAAGCGAGACGGGCGCGGCGGTGGAAAATTCTTCCGCGATACCGGCGGGGCCGACGCCTTTGGGTCGCGGGCCGGCGGCGGAAAGGCGAAACGCATCGGCATGGGCTTCGACGGGCAGGCTCGCGAGCGGCGGGATCGAATACACGCGGCTCGTGCTCAATAAAATAAAGCCGGCGCGATGCGTTTTGCAGAATTCGAGTAGATTGATCGTGCCGCTGAGGTTGTGCTCTACGAGTTGACGGGAGCTAGTTTTGCCGTCGACACCGGCGAGCACGCTGGGATTGGCGGCGGCGTCGATGACCCAGTCGACGGCGGGCAACGACTCGAGATCGCTGGCGGAGCGAAGATCGGCGTGGAAGATTTTGACGCCAAGTTTTTTGAGTTCGGCGCGGTTGGTCTCGCTGCCGGGGCGGATGAAATTGTCGAAGCCGTATAATTCATGGCCGGCGCCGGAAGCCGCGAACGCGCGCGCGAGGGTGCCGCCCACGAAGCCGCAGATGCCGGTGATGAGAATACGCATGGCGCTAAGTTGAGGGAAAATCGGCGCGGGGGAAGATTTTTGGCGCGGCGAGAGGTGGATTATTGATGGACCGGGTGCGCATTAATTTAGGGATTCAGATAATCTTTCTTTCCCCGGCGGGATTCGCGGCTTTGATGCGAACACCCCGTCACCCTTTAGTCCTTCTATGCCGTCCACCCTGTCTTGGTCTCGTTGGAAGAAAATCCTCACGCGTCTCATCGTGTTGGTGGTGTTTTTGGCGGGCATGACTTGGGGCGGGAAGATTTTGTGGGAGCGGATTAGTCCAGGTTTATTTGGCAACAAGCGGGAGGAGAAAATCCCGACCTCGCGCGTCAAGACCTCGAATATTGCCGAGGAAATTGTGGCCGTGGGTCGGTTGCGCGCGGTGTTTTCGACCGAGTTGCGTGCGGAAATCAGCGGTCGCATCACGAAAATCTCGGTCACCGATGGGCAGCACGTGAAACGCGAAGAGGAAATTCTGCGTCTCGATCAACAGGACGTGCTCACGCAGTTGCAGGAGTCCGACCGCAACATCGAGGCTTCTAAATTAAAAATGCAAAAAGCGCGGCGAGATTTTGAGCGCCAACAAGATTTGCAGAATCGCGGCTTGGTCGCGACGCGGGATTACGAAGAAGCGCGCACGGCACTCGCGCTCGCAGAAAACGACTCCGCGGTGTTTAATGCCCGCGCGGCTAATCTGCGCGATAAATTGGCCAAGACGATTATCCGTGCGCCCCACGATGGGACGCTCTTGCTGCGCGATTTGACGGAAGGTCAATTAGTGACCAGCGCCGCCGCGCAGAACGGCGGAACGCTGCTCGGCGAGGTGGCGGATCTGAGCGCGCTGATGGTGCGCACCAACATCAACGAAATCGATGTGGCTCGACTCAAGGTTGCCGACGAGGCGCGCGTGCGGGTCGATTCGCTGAAAAACATGATGATGAACGGCGAGATCAAGCGCATCGCCACCTTTGCGAGTGAATCGTTGGGTGATCGGACGCGCGTGTTTCCCGTGGATGTCGTGCTCGATGAAACCGATCCGCGTCTTCGCCCGGGGATGTCGGCCACGGTGATGTTCACCTTGGCGCAGGTGCAGGATGTGAACGCGGTGCCGCTCTCGGCGGTGTTTTCCAACGCGGACTCGGTGCGCTATGTTTTTCTGCGCAAGGGCGAGGGATTTGAAGTGCGCGGTATCGATATCGGAATCGCGGATACGCGGCGCGTGCATATTATCTCGGGCCTAGAGGTTGGGGATGAAGTCGCGTTGATGCGGCCCACGGAATTCGAAGGTGAAATTCCACTCACTAAACCTGCGGCGCCAGCCAAGCCCAGGACGCAGAAACGCGGCGGTCCCTGAGTTGGCTATGCGCCAGATTTTAATGGGTATCGGCAGTGGTTGGAACGAAGTGCTGGCGCACAAGCTGCGTTCGTTTCTGACGCTGTTTGGCATCATGTTGGGCGCGGCGGCGCTCGTCGGCATGCTCGGCGTGGTGAAGGGACTGTTGCGTGGGATGGAGACGATGATTTATGAGACCGGCGGCATTGAGCGGATCAGCGTGATGTCGCGGCCCGCGCCCGAAGCGCAGCGGGAGATCGCAGCGCTTTCGCCGGGGCGAACATTAAACGATGTGGATGCGATTTTGGCCGCGGTGCCGCTGGCGCAAAACGTCACCGCGGAGGTGACGATTCCGGGTGGTGGACGTATTTCGTTTCAAGGCCGAGCGACGTGGCAAAACGTCCGCGGGGTGTTGCCGGCGACGTTTGTGATGGATCGTTTTGATGTGCAGATGGGGCGGACGATCGGAGACTTGGATAATGAGCTGCAGACGCAGGTGGTCGTGCTCGGGGCGAATATCGTCGATCAAATTTTCCCGCGCGGTACGGATGCGTTGGATCGCGTCGTCACGATCAATGGCCAGCCGTTTACGGTGGTCGGGGTGTTGCGCGAATATCATAGCGGTATGGGTGGGGGGTTCAGTTCGAAAAATCAGGCGGTGTTTATTCCGCTGACGACGTTGCAGACCTTGTACCGGCTCGATGAAAATGTGGATGTGCTGAACGTGAAAGTCGCCGATGTGGCGGACATTCCGATCGTGTTGCAGCAGATCGCGAATGTGCTCACGCACACGCATCGCGGGATTCAGGATATCCGTTTCGAGACGCGCGAAGATTTGCTGCAACGCTTCGAAGAGACGCGGCGAAGTTATGTCGTTTCGCTCGGCGGCGTGGCGGTGATCGGGCTGATCGTGGGCGGCATCGGGATCATGAATGTGATGCTAGCCTCGATCAACGAACGCGTGCGCGAGATCGGCGTGCGGCGCGCGCTCGGCGCGAAGCGTATGGATATTTTGATCCAGATTTTGGGCGAATCGATCGCGCTGGCGGCGGCGGGTGGAGTGATGGGAATGATCGCGAGTGTGTTTCTGATTAAGTTGCTGCAAAAAATCGTAGTGGAGGCGAATCGCCCTGAGCTTTCGCCGGCGGCGTTGGCGATCGGAGTGTTGTTCAGTGGTTTGGTGGGCGTGGTGGCGGGGCTTTATCCGGCGATCCGGGCGTCGCGATTGAGTCCGGTCGAGGCGTTACGTTCGGATTGAGCGTGCGCCTCGCTTGACGTGTTTGGCGGTGGGCGTTGGCTTCGTGGGCATGAGTCAACTGCGTGCGGATTATAAGGCGGTTTGGACGTCGCTTTCCACGACGAAGGAAGATGCTTACATGGTCGTTTCGGGTTACACCGATGAGGTGAAGTTTCACGCGGATGCGGAGGACACGTTGGCCATCTTGCGGGCGACGACGGGCATCAAGCCGGATGATATTTTTCTGGAGATCGGCTGTGGCGTCGGTCGCGTCGGGCGGGTGCTGGCGCCGCTCGTGCGCGAGTGGATCGGTTGTGATGTTTCGCCCAATATGATCACGCTCGCCGGGCGGCGTTTGATCGGCCTGCCGAACACGCGCTTGCAGGAAATTTCGGGTTACGACTTGCAGCCGATTCCGGATGCTTCGGTCGACGTGGTTTACACGACCGTGGTGTTCATGCACCTCGAGGAATGGGATCGCTACACGTATGTGTTGGAGGCGATGCGGGTGTTGAAGCCGGGTGGGCGTTTTTATTGCGACAACGCGGATATCGCTTCCGACGCGGGCTGGGCGATGTTTGAGGCGAGTCGGAAAATCGCGCCAGGGGCACGGCCCTCGCATATTTCAAAATGTTCGTCGGTGCCGGAGATCGATGCGTTTCTGCGGCGGGCGGGTTTTAAGGATGTGAAAGTCGCGACGCGGCCCATGTGGGTTTATGGATGTGGCGTGAAGCCATAGGGGCGACTGATTCAATAAAGCGCTGCTATGCACGGGATTTCTTTCATCCAGGATTTAGCGGTGATTTTGGTGGTGGCGGTTGTGGTGGGTTGGTTGTGCCAACGGATCGGGCTCTCCGTGATTGTAGGGTTTCTCGTGGCGGGCATGGTGGTGGGTCCATTTACGCCGCCGTTTTCGTTGGTCACGAATGTAGAACGTATCGAGACGTTGTCGCAGCTGGGCTTGGTTTTTTTGATGTTTGCGATCGGTTTGGGGTTGAGTGTGCGCAAATTGCGGCGGCTCGGTTTTACGTTGTTTTTGGCGACGGCGACGGGTGCGGTTTTAATGTACTATCTCACGCGCTTATTGGGGGTGGCCCTTGGGCAGAACGCGACGGAGAGCTTATTTATGGCGGGTATGTTGATGGTGTCGTCGTCGGCGATCATCGGTAAAATTTTACATGAGACGGGAGCGAACAATGAGCGGGCGGGGCAGTTGGCCATGGGGATTTCGGTTTTGGAGGATGTGGTGGCGGTGGTGATGTTGACGTTGTTGACTTCGTTGGTGCCGGTCGGGGGTGGGGAGGTTGGGGCCGGTTCGGTGGGAGTGGGGGCGACGTTGTGGCGGTTGGGGGCGTTTGTGGCGTTGGCGGGTTTGGGTGGACTGTTGTTGGTGCCCTGGGTGTTGCAGCGGATGAGCCGGGTGGCCGACGAGGAATTGCAGACGTTGGGGTTGGCGGCGTTGTTATTTAGTCTGTCGGTCTTGGCGCAACGGGCGGGTTACTCGTTGGCTCTGGGGGCTTTTTTGTTGGGGATGATCGTCGCGGAGACGCAGCAGCGTAATCAAGTGGAGCGTACGTTTGCGGGGATGAGGGATGTGTTTAGCGCGGTGTTTTTTGTGTCGATCGGTATGCAGATTGATCCGCGGGCGTTGTGGGCGGAGGCGGGCTTGATTGTGGGGGTGACGGTATTTGTGTGGTTCGCGCGACCGTTGGTGGTGACTGTGGGCTTGGTGATGGTGGGGACTGCGCCGAAGGATGCATTGCGCACGGGTTTGACGGGGACACCGATCGGAGTGTTTTCGTTTATCATCGCGCAGTTGGGGGTGGGGGCGGCGTTGGTGCCGGCGAAGTTTTATCCGGTGGCGGTGGGGGTGTCGTTGTTGACGACGTTGGTGGCTCCGGGGTTGACGCGGCATTCGGCGTGGATTGCTGATTGGGTGTTGGCGAGACAGCCGAGCTGGTTGGCGGCGTGGCAGGGTTATTACTACGGCTGGTTGGAGCGTTTTCGGCGGGAGCAGCTGAGGAATCAATTGTGGCAGTTGAGTCGTGCGCGGTTTGGGCAAATCGGCGTGGAAATTTTGGGTGTGAGCGGGCTGTTATTATTTTCGGGGCAGTTGCTCGAGGTGGTTGAGGGATGGCTCGGGCGGGACTGGGGTTTTGTGCGGGCTCCGCAGATCGTTTTTTGGACCGGATTAGGTTTGGTCTTATTGATTCCGCTGGTGGCGATCTGGCGCAATTTTTCGGCGTTGGCATTGCTTTACGCGCAGGTGTCGACGGAGGGGCATCCGCGTGCGGCGCAGTTGGCGCCGTTGATCGAGGGAGGATTAAAGTCGTTGGCGGGGGCGGTGCTTTTTTTCTGGTTGGTGGCGATGTTGCCGGTGGTCGGCGCGGCGCGGTGGTGGTGGTGGGCGAGCGCAGGGGTGGTGGTGGTGACGTTGCTGTTCATGCGCACGAAATTGATTTATTGGCACAGTCAGATGGAGGTGGAGTTGCACAGTTTGATCGAGGAGGGCGGTGGACGGATGTCGGGCACGACGGCGCCGTGGTTGCAGCCGCATGGGGATTGGCAGGTGCAGCTGATCGATTGTACGTTGCCGGACTTGGCGGATTGCCAGGGTCGGAGCATCGAGGATTTGCGTTTGCGCACGCAGACGGGTTGTTCGGTCGTCGGGATTGAGCGACAGGGGTATATGATTACGTTGCCCTCGGCTAAGACGGTGTTTTATCCGCGAGACAAAGTGTTGCTCATGGGTACGCCAGAGCAGGTGTGGGCGGGAAAAAAAATCTTGGGTGCAGTGTCGGGAACGATCGCGAGGGAGTCGTTATTTGAGGAGGTGCGTATGGAGGTTTTGATCGTAGTCGCGAGGAGTCCGGCCGTGGGACGGACTTTAGGGGAATTATCGCTTACGAAGTCCTTTGGGGTGCAAATCACCGGTTTGCAGCGTGGGAACTTTAAGGTGCTCAATCCTCGGGCGGAGGATACGGTACAGGCGGGTGATCAGTTGCTCGTGCTGGGGGCGTTAGCCCATGTACGGACGTTGAAAGCGTGGATCAACGAGCCCCGCGATGAGCGTCTGACTTGGGCATGAAAAAAGCGCGTCGGGTGGGACGCGCTGGGTGGTGGTGGGAGAAAGGCTCAGTTTGAGCCGTGCGTGTTGGGTGTTTCGATCTTTTTGGGATCGGCGGGCTTCTCGCTCACGGGTTCATCTTTGGATGCACTCTTAAATTCTTTGATCGATTGGCCGAGTCCTTTGGCCAGAGACGGGAGTTTAGATCCGCCGAAGAGCACCAGCAAAATGACGAGAATAATAACGAGCTCGGGTACGCCGAGTCCGAAGACAGCAAAGGTAATGGGAGCAGCGGTCATAGTGTTGGCAACGTAGGCTGGAGGGCGGGGCTGTAAAGAGGGAAAGCGAGTCTGCGGGTGTGCCCAACTGGTCTACGGCAAGGTGGGAAATGTGACTTCGTCGCCGACAGCCGGTAGGCCGGCGATGATCTGGACGCCCAAGGTGCGGCCACGGAGTTGACGGCTGGCGCGAAGATTCGCGGTTACGCGGAGTTCGTCGTTACGGGCGAGCAGCTCCATGTCGGGTTGCAGGGCGATCGGTGGAGCGGAGGGGGTGAGCGCCACGAACGCGAAACGGCGCTCGAGGTCGATCGCGAGGATGCGGCCGACGTAAAGATTCGGGCTCGGTGCGAGTTCCGTCGCGACGTTGCTGGCGGTTTTGGGCGTGGGCGCGGTGCCGCAGCCGCTGAGCAAAAAAAACACCGCCAGCGGCAGGAGCGCGCGGGCGGTGCGTGGCATCGGTCGAGATCTCCTTACGAGGATTTCGGACCGGGGATGGTGGGCAAGAAGCCGGGCATCGCGGGGCCGCCGGGCAGGCCGGGGAGGCGGGCGGTGGCGGCGACTTTGAGCAGGTTCTGGGCGTTGTCGATCTGCTCGGCGTCGAAGAAGCCGTGGAGTTGGCGAATACGCGTCGGGTGACGCATTTTGCGGAGGGCTTTGGCTTCGATCTGGCGGATGCGCTCGCGGGTGACTTTGAATTGTTTGCCGACTTCTTCGAGGGTGCGGCTGTAACCGTCAACGAGGCCGAAACGGAGGGAGAGCACGCGGCGTTCGCGTTCGGTGAGGGTGTCGAGCACGTCGATGATCTTTTCGCGCAGGAGCGAATAAGCGGTCATGTCGTAGGGATTCTCGGCGGATTTATCCTCGATGAAATCGCCGAAGGACGTGTCGTCGCCGTCGCCGACGGGGGACTGCAAGGAGATGGGTTGTTGGGCCATCTTCATGATCTGCTGCACGCGTTCGACGGGCAGGTTCATCTCGTCGGCCACTTCTTCGGGTGTCGGCTCGTGGCCGAATTCTTGAAGAAGTTGTTTCTGGACCTGCATGACCTTATTCAGCGTCTCGATCATGTGGACCGGGATGCGAATGGTGCGGGCTTGGTCGGCGATGGAACGCGTGATGGCCTGACGGATCCACCACGTGGCGTAGGTGGAGAATTTGTAGCCGCGGCGGTATTCGAATTTCTCAACCGCCTTCATGAGGCCCATGTTGCCCTCTTGAATGAGGTCGAGGAACGAGAGGCCGCGGTTGGTGTATTTCTTCGCGATCGAGATCACGAGCCGAAGATTGGCTTCGACCATCTCGGTCTTGGCTTGGTGGGCTTCGCGGATGTGGACGTTGGTCTGGGCGACGACTTTGAGGAGGTCGGCCGGGACGATGCGCTGCGCGGCTTCGACTTGTTTGAGACGGGCGTTGATCGCCTTGGTGTCGATGGCGGCGTCCTTTTTGGTCTTCGGATGCTTCGCTCGGTCCAGTTGAGCGAGGAGGGTTTCGATTTCCTCGAGGGCGGGGCGCAGGGCTTCGAGGTATTCCTCGTAGACTTTAAGTTTAAAGAAATATTTGCCGAAGGTGCCGCGCAGGATGTTTTCGCGTTTTTTGAACTTCGCGTGGATGCGTTTACGGTCGGCCTCGGTGCGGGCTTTGACGTATTCAGCCCAGGCTTCGGCAGTGCCGGCTTCGGATTTTTGGGTGAGCTCGACGAGTTTTTCGAGGCCCTTGAAGTAGGCGTCGCGGGACTCGATTTTCTTGTCGATGACGATGCGATCGAAACGTTCCTCGCGAGTGATCAACTTGGCGCCGAGGGTGCCGATGTGCGCGCCGACGGCGGAGGCGACGAAGAGCGCGTCCATGGCCTTGGCTTCGGCGTTTTCGATGCGCTTGGAAATTTCGACTTCTTGTTCGCGCGTGAGCAGGGGGACTTGGCCCATCTGCTTCAGATACATGCGGACGGGATCGTCCAGGATGTCGTTTTGCGAGGTGCGGGATTCTTCCTCTTCGGCTTCTTCCTGGCGGGCCTTGAAATCTTCGACCTGATCGGGCTCGAGGATTTCGATTTCCAGATTCTGTAAAATGGAGAGAACGTTATCAATTTCCTCTTGGTTTTCGACGGACTCCGGGAGGGCCTCGTTGATGTCGTCGAAGGTGAGGTAGCCCTGTTCCTTGGAGTGGCGGATCAGTTGGCGGATTTTTTCGTTGATGCTGCCGGGCACGGCGGGAACGCCCTCGGTGGAATCGGCGGGGGCATTCGGCTGGCGGCTGAGGACGGCCTCAACGGCTTCGGATTGGGCGGAATCGGCGGACTTGGCTTTGCGCGGCATAAATAATGAATGTGCTGAAGTCTTAAAAAACGCAAAAAGACGCTCAACCGACGAGATTGAGCGTGATGGGCTGGCGGAGCTGACGTTGAAGTTCTGAGCGTTCTTTCAAGAGTGAAATAGGGTCAAAATCACTGTCCGGTTGGGGGTTGGCCAAAGCAAGTTCTATTTGGCGGAGGCGGGGCTCGAGGGCGCGGGCGCGTAATTGCTGCAAACCGGCGGCCGCGACCTTGGCGGGGTCGTCCAACTCGAGGGCGTTAAAAATCAGGGTGGCGACGAGGGTGCGTTCCTCGGGCGTTTCTAGCAGCGCTTCGAGGTGCTCGCGGCCAGGCCAACTGTTTTGCTCGAATTCGGCGAGCACGCGGTTGAGCAGGGCGCCGGCGATGTGGCCAGTGTCGATCCAATCGTGCGGGATGGCGGCGGCGAGGGCGCGACCGAGTTGTTCGTGGTTAAGCGCCAGTAAAAGAAGATGATGCTCCGCGGTATCGGTCGCGAGGGCGGGGGCTTGCGTCGGAGTCACCGCGGCGGGGCGGGCGGCCGCTTGGCGGTTTTGGCGAGCGAGGGCGGTCTGAAAATCGGCGGCGAGGGCCGGCAGGGGCAGACGCAGGTGGATCGCGATCTCGGATAGAAATTGGGAACGCGCGACTTGGCTTTCGGCCGCGGCAATCAGTTCGTAAAGCGTCTGCGCGGCGCGGGTTTTGTGTTCGGAAGTGGCGTTGGCGGGATCGGGCAACGTCGCGCGGCACGCAAACGCCATCGCGCTCTGGGCGCCGCGGCGGACTTCTTCGTAGGCGGGCAGGCCGCGTTCCAGAAAAAGTAGATCGGGATCAAGTTTCGAAGCGCCAGCGAGCGTGAGAAAACGCACTTCGAGCCCGGCTTTCAGGGCCATCGGCAGAAAACGCAGCGCAGCTTTTTGGCCGGCGCTGTCGCTGTCGAAGAAGCATTCGACCTGCGTGTGGTAGCGCCGCAACAAGACGAGTTGGCCCTCGGTGATCGAAGTGCCCTGGGGCGCGATCGCGGTTTTGAGGCCGACGGACCAGCAGCGGAGCGCATCGAGCTGGCCTTCGACGATCACAAACGGGTGACCGTCGCCGACGTGCGAGCGGGCGCGGTCGAGGTTAAACAACAAGTTGCTCTTCGTGAAAATGGGCGTCTCGGGCGAATTGACGTACTTCGCTTCGTGCGCCGGATCGTCGGGCGGAGTCAGTTCCGTCTGCCTCGCGGTGAAGGCGACGACGCGGCCTTGGTGATCGCGAATCGGAATCATCAAGCGCCCACGGAAGCGCGGACGCAGCGCGGCGCCGGTCAGAAGCGCATCGTCGTAAATGAAAAATAGCCCGCACTGACGCAGCGCGGACTCTGAGAATTTTTTCCGCAGCAACACCGCGCCGAGGCCGCTACCCGTGGCATCGGCCGCGCCGATTTTGAATTCATCCGCGAGCTCAAGGGGAAATTTGCGCTGCTCGTGCCAGAGCTTGCGCATAAATTCGCCGGTCGCGTCTTGGGCCTTGAAGGCTTGGTGAAAATGTTCGGCGGCGTGCTCGTGCAGATCGTAGATTTCCTGGCGCAGCGAACGTTCCTCGCGGCTCGGGCCGCCGGAGCCGGCTTCGTATTCGATGGGAATGTTAAAACGTTGGCCAAGCGCTTCGACGGCCTCCGTGAAATTTAACTGCTCAGTCTCGCGCACGAAGCTGATCGCATCGCCGGCTTTGCCGCAGCCGAAGCATTTGAAAAAACCTTTGTCGGTATCGACGTTGAACGACGGGGTCTTTTCGTTGTGAAAGGGGCACAGGCCTTTAAGTCGTGCGCCGCCGGCCTTGCGCAACGTCACGACGCGCGAAACGACGTCGGCAAGATTGACGCGTAGTTTGAGGTCGCGGACGCAGCTGGGTTTGATGGCGGGCATGGACGTTGCAGGAAGGAGCGAGCGATACCCCGCTACACTAGGGCGCGAAGCGCATCGAAGAATGCACTTTCAACCCGAGGGTGGCGCTGTCAAGTTTCGTGCTTTATCTAGGAAACATTGTCCGACGGCGGGCGACCTACTTCTCACTCATGCTGCGTTTTCCCCTCATCGCCTTGTTCGTTTTTAGCTTCGTCTCGACGATTTCCGTCGCGCGCGCCGCTGACGGCCCACTCTCGCCGGCTCCGGCGGCGGTCGCTAAAGCTCCGGCCATCGCGGCCGCGCCGATCGCACCGGTCTGGCAGGCGAAATTGCCGACGTTTGACGACTACGCCTACGAACAAAAAGTCGAAGCCCTAATCGCTACGTTCGAGCAATCTACGGGCAAAAAACTGGTCCCTGGCGAAAAAAAGAAAGTGGGTCTCAAGGTTTACACCGATTCGGGCGCGGGCATGGCGACGCCGCTGCCGCTCGTGCGGGGCGTAATTCGCGCGCTTGTGAAACGTGGTTTCGCCAACAGCGACATTTTTCTCGTAGGCCTGAATCAACTGCGCCTGCGCATGACCGGATATCTGCCCTCGCTCGTGACGGGCGAGACGCCGTTCAAGGGCAACCTCATCTACGTGCTCGAGTCCGGCCGCTTCTACGATCCGGCGTGGTTCTACGACAGCCCGCTCCCGCAGCGCTTCGACCCGATTTTCGCCGAATCGCAGACGAAAGATTTCGCGAACAACTCCTCCAAGGATGAAGACCGCAAGAGTTTCCTCGCGACACCGCTTTTCTTCGATGCGGATTTTTGGATCAACCTACCCGTTTACACCGATCACCCGATTCTTGGCATCAACGGCGCGCTCGTAAACGCCACGCTCTGGAATGCCTCCAACACCGCGCGTTTCTTCCGTTCGCCGGCCAACGCACCTGCCGCCGTCGCGGAAATGAGCGCGATCCCCGAGCTGCGCCAGACGTGGATGTTCTCGATCACGAGCCTCGAGCATTACCAATACATCGGCGGGCCGTTCTTTAATTCACTCTACAGCAAGACCGAGCCGTTGCTCTGGCTTAGCACTGACCCGGTCATGCTCGATTCGCTCATGCGCGCTAAGATTGATCGGGCGCGGCGGCAAAATGGCTTTGAAAATGTTTCCGAAGAAATCCGCACTTTGGAATTCGCCGAGACCCTCGGCGTCGGTTCCACGCGGATCAAGAAGGCGAATATTATCGAGGTGAATTGAGCCTCAGCGCGTTTTTCGCGCGATTGTCTCCCAGCAGAAACTTCCGGACGTTGCCGGAAGTTTTTTATGCCTTACGCGCGGCGAGCATGAGCGCGCTGCCGTGGATGTTGGGATGCTGCTCGATACGGAAATCGGTGAAACCAAATTTCTCGAGGGCGCCGACGATTTCAGATTTCTCCATCCAATAACTGTAAATCTCGCCGCCCCCGCAGAAGCCTTTCCAGTCGAGCGAAGGGCCGTAGTTGAAACGATGAACGGTGTGTTTGTAACCGGCGTGTTCCATGGGCAACGCCTCGGAAAACTTGGCTCCGGGAACGGGATTTTTTGCGACGAACTCGGGGTCGTAGAAAACCGTCCAGAGAAAAATCGCTTTGCTGCGGCGGCCGAGGAGCTCGAGGAGTTCGACGGGATTGGTGAGGTGATAAAGTATACCGCAGGCGATCGTAATATCGAAAGTGCG
>CAJAFD010000091.1 GCA_903938935.1 uncultured Opitutia bacterium | reverse complement strand
GCGAGCGGCGCATACGCTTCGTAGTCGAGGGCGAGGACGGGTTGGCCGTCGTTATGATCGCGCACCCAGCCTTCAAACGTCACGCACGCGCCCGCGTGCGCATCGGCGAGCGTGCGTTGCAAAGCAGCGGGATCGAGCGGCGCGTTCGAGATGCGAAACATGTTAAAAAATATAATCTCTCGGCGGGCGGCGCCGTTTAACCGCCGGCCACCGGCGGGATAAACACCACGGTTTGTCCGTCGCGCAAGAGCGTGTCCCAAGCGACGAAATTTTCATCCACGGCGGCTCGCACCCGATCGCGCGGCAGCGAAAATCCGTAGCGGGCGCGCAACTCTTCGTAGAGCGCGGCGGCGGTGGCGGCGGGCGTGGCGAGGGTTTCGTGCGCGAGGCCGCGTTGTTCCCGCAAGATGGCGAAATACTGGATGGTGACGGTGATCATGCTATCGAGGCCGGCCCGCGGAAATCGCTTTTGCCGCCGGTTTTTTCGCAGAGCCGCACGTCTTTGATGACGATATCGTGGCTCACGGCTTTACCCATGTCGTATAACGTAAGCGCGGCGATCGTCGCGCCGGTGAGCGCCTCCATCTCGACGCCGGTTTTCGCGTGGGTCTCCGCGCGGCAGGTGATGAAAACTTCCGTCGAGCCATCGGCTGCAGGCGGTTGGTTTTCGACGGTGATTTTACAATCATCCAGCGGGAGCGGATGACAGAGCGGGATGAGTTCGCTCGTGCGCTTGGCGCCCATAATGCCGGCGAGAATCGCCGTTTGAAACACCGGGCCTTTCTTCGTCGCAATATCGCCGTCGCGCAGCAACGCCGCCAACGCCGCCGGCAACACCACGATGGCTCGAGCTTGCGCGACGCGGTGGGTCACGGCCTTGGCGCCGACATTGACCATCGCGGGCTGACCTTGGGCGTCGAGGTGGGAAAGCATACTTTTAAAACGTTTATCCCGCGATGCGCGGCGCGTAAAGTCGAGCTTGCGACGAAATCACCCCCAAGGCGTAAACGGCACGATCGTACCCGCCGGAAATTCAGTTTTATCGGCGGGCAACTCGATAAAACCATCGGTATCAATCAACCCCGCGAAATCCCCCGAGGTATTCACGCGCTCCGGTTTCGCGATCAACTCCGCCCGCGGTCCGCTGCTCAAAGTCACTGGCAACAGATACGCGAGCTTCGGTGGAAACACCAAGGGTTCGGCCAGCGCCACCATCCGTTGCGCCACGGGAGTCGCGCCGCTCGCCTGTGCCAGCGCCGGTAACACGTAGCGATGCAAGCACGTGTAACTCGAAACCGGATTCCCCGGCAATGCGAAGACCGGCGTCGCCCGCGAGCTCAGGCCAAACCAAAACGGTTTACCGGGTCGCTGCGCCACGCCGTGAAATATTTTTTTCACGCCCTGCCGATCGAGTTCGTCGGGCAGAAAATCAAATTTTCCTTTTGAAACGCCACCCGTGATCAAGATCACATCGTATTCCGCCAGCAGATGCCACAGCAGGTGCTCGATCTCGTGGCGCACATCGTGCATGTGATAGCGCTCCACGCGCGGATAACCCGCCTGAATCAACGCCGCTCGCAACGCATGGTCATTGCTCCGTCGAATCTGATGCGGCGCGACGGCACCTTCGACTTCAACCAACTCGTCCCCGGTGGAAATGACGGCGATTTTCGGCGACTGCGCGACGCTCAGTCGCGCATGCCCGCACGAAGCAGCCACGGCAATTTCCCGTCCGCTGATGCGCGTGCCGGCCCGCACCATCACTGCACCGGCGCGATGATCACTGCCGCGCCGATGGACCGCGTGCCCGGCCAAAAACTTCCCCGCCTCTTCACTCACCGTGATCGTGCCGCCACTCGCCTCGCGCGTGGTTTCCTCGTAGGGCACCACACAATCTGCCCCCGTCGACAATACGGCCCCGGTCATGATTTCCACGCTGGCATCGGGCGCCGCACCGAGAGCACGGGGCAACATCCCTG
>CAJAFD010000090.1 GCA_903938935.1 uncultured Opitutia bacterium | reverse complement strand
CCAAAAGACGGTCGAAGGGATCACCATGCAGCGAGGAATGAGCTCCAGCGTAAGCGGCATGATCGTGAGATACGGGCAACCATCGCCAGTTCTCCTGCTTCACAGTCAGGCTCCAACCTTGTAAAAGTGACGGGGGCAGACGGAGTTTTCCGAGCCGATGCTTGGTCGTGATTTCAAAAACCGACACGGCGCTAAGCCAACACTCATTGCCCGGGTCCGCGATCAACCGGCGGGCCTTAGCGCTGAGCGAGGGATGATCATCCAACCACCACAGGACAGCGTGGGTATCTAGCAGCAGCTTCACGGTAGATCGAGCGGGTCGCTGGTACTGGCCGTCAGCCCAGAAAACTCGGGTGGCAATGGAGCCAAAGCCTCGGCCGCGCCGAGTGGCCCAAAAAGACCTTTGTAGCGACCGGGCACACGGGGTGACAAAACAGGCGCCTCCAGCGGCACGAGCCGAGCGGATGGCTGGCCGGCGCGAGCGATGGTGATTTCTTCGCCGGCCTCCACGCGGGCGAGGAGACGAGAGAGCTGAGTCTTAGCTTCGTGGACGTTAACGATGGAGGGCAGCTTGATCGGGGCGGAGGCCACGCGCGACGGGCGGACGGCGCGGTGAGCGGCCTTGCTCTTGAGGATTACGGACATAATAAAATTAATTAGCTAAGTTATTAGCTAAGTCAAGAGACCGGATAATGAGTCGCTTTAAGATTACATAATGCCCTCCCCCTGCGCGCCTGATCCGATCCGCTAGAAAACACTGATGGTGAACGCACACGCCGGAGCCCATGATTGCCAAACTTCGCGGCGAGCGCTGAGTTTCTTGCATGCGCCTCAGCGGCCTTTTTCTCTACCCGGTTAAATCTCTCGGCGGTTGCGCGGTTTCCTCCGCTCGACTTGATGCCCACGGCCTCGTCGGCGACCGCCGCTTTCTCGTCATCGACGAAACCGGCCGTTTTCTGACTCAGCGTACCCTGCCGCGGATGGCCCTCATCGCCACCGCGCTAGACGCGACCCACCTCACGCTTTCCCCGCACCAATCAGCCTTGCTCCGCGTCCCCCTCGCTTCCGATCCCGCCGCCCCGCTCCGCGACGTGAGCGTGTGGAAAAGTGAAAATCTGCTCGCGGAAGATTGCGGCGACGCCCCCGCCGCGTTGCTCACGGTTTTTCTCGGTACGCGTTGTCGCCTCGTCCGCCTCGGCCCCGCTTTCCACCGCCCGATTCCTAAAGCCAACGCGCACCCAGGGGACACCGTGACCTTCGCCGACGCTTATCCCCTGCTCGTCATCGGCGAATCTTCGCTGGCCGATCTCAACGACCGCCTGATCGCCCGCGGCGCCGCGACCCTGCCGATGGATCGCTTCCGCCCCAACCTCATCCTCGCCGACTCGCCCGCCTACGCCGAAGACACGTGGCCCCGTTTTCGCGTCGGCGACATCATCCTTCGCGCCGGCGGCCCCTGCGCGCGTTGCTCCGTCACGACGACCGACCAAGCCACCGGCCAGCTCGACGGACCCGAACCGCTCCAAACGCTCGCCACTTATCGCCGCGACTCAGTTCAATCCAGTTCGGTCAACTTCGGCCAAAATCTCATTCACGAGACCAAATCCGGCGTCCTGCGTGTCGGCGACACCCTCACGATTCTCTAAAATTTATCCCCGCCCGTCGCCATGCGCTCCTGCTTTGCCCGCCTCCTCGTTCTCCTCGCGCTCACTCTTCCCTCCGCCCCCGCCGCGCCGACGCCCGCTGATCTCGCCCGCTGGCAAGAGCACGCGCGCAAGGTCACCATCATCCGCGACACTTGGGGCATCGCCCACGTTTTTGGCCAAACCGACGCCAACACCGTTTTCGGCCTGCTCTACGCCCAAGCCGAAGACGACTTCAACCGCATCGAGCTCAACTACGTCAACGCCCTCGGCCGCCTCGCCGAGATCGAAGGTGAAAAAGAACTCTACCGCGACCTGCGCATGAAGCTCTTCATCGACCCCGTCGAACTCCGCGCCCACTACGCCACCAGCCCCGCGTGGCTCCGCGCGCTCATGGACGCCTTTGCCGACGGCCTCAATTTCTACCTTCACACGCACCCCGGCGTGCGTCCGAAATTGATCACGCATTTCGAGCCGTGGATGGCCCTCGCCTTCACCGAAGGCAGCATCGGCGGCGACATCGAATCGGTTTCGCTCAAAAACCTCGAAGCCTTCTACGGTCCGCGCCCCGCGCTCGCTTTCGCTGCACCCGACCGCGCCGATTCCAACGCCTCCTCTCCACCCGCACCCTTCGAGGCGCAAGGCTCCAACGGCTTCGCCATCGCCCCGGCCAAAAGCGCGTCCGGTCACGCGCTGTTGCTCATCAACCCGCATACGTCGTTTTATTTTCGCCCCGAGCTGCACGCCGTGAGCGCCGAGGGCCTCAACGCCTACGGTGCCGCCACGTGGGGCCAGTTCTTCGTGTATCAGGGTTTCAACGACAGACTCGGCTGGATGCACACGTCCAACGGCGCCGACGTCATCGACGAATACCGCGAAACCGTTGTCCCCACCCCCGCTGGCCCCACCTATCGCTACGGCGACGCCACCCGCCCGTTTCTCGCCAAAAAAATCACGCTCCGCACCCGCACCGGTCCCGCCGGCTCGCCGCTCACCGAGCGCGAAGTCACGGCGTATTTCAGCCACCACGGCCCGATCGTTCGCGCCGCCGACGGCCAATGGGTCGCCGTGAAAATGATGAACGATCCCGTCCCCGCCCTCACCCAGTCCTACCAGCGCACCAAGGCGCGCACCTACGCCGAGTTCTCCCGCGTGATGGAGCTGCGCACCAACACCTCCAACAACACCGTTTACGCCGACGCCGACGGCAACATCGCCTACTTCCATGGCAACTTCGCTCCGCGCCGCGACCCGCGTTTCAACTGGAAACTCCCCGTCGACGGCAGCGACCCCGCGACCGAGTGGCGCGGCCTCCACGCCGTGACGGAAACGATCCACCTGCTCAATCCTGCGAGCGGCTGGATTCAAAACACCAACAACTGGCCCTTCTCCGCCGCCGGCCCCGCCAGCCCTAAGCTCGCCGATTATCCCGCTTACCTTTGGTCCAACCCCGAAAACGCCCGCGGGCTCAACGCCGTTCGCGTGCTCTCGCGCGCGAAGTCCTTCACGCTCGATAGCCTCATCACCGCCGCCTACGACCCCGCGCTCCCGGCTTTTGAAACGCTCCTGCCCGTGCTCTTCCGCGCCTTCGATGCGCTGCCGACTTCAGATCCACGCCGCGCCGCCCTCGCTGCGCCGATCGCGGCGTTGCGCGCGTGGGACCATCGCGCCGCGGTCGATTCCATCCCGACCACGCTCGCGATTCTCTGGGCGCAATCCTTCGGCCCCATCATCAGCGAAGCGAAAAACCGCGAACTCGTCGTCGTCGATCACCTCGTCGCCTCGCTCTCTGCGCCGCAGTGCCTCGACGCCCTCACGCAGGTCACGGCCCGGCTCACCCGCGATTTTGGCACGTGGCAAACGCCGTGGGGCGAGATCAACCGTTTCCAACGCCCTTCCGGCGAACTCAACCCCAAGTTCGACGACGACGCGCCGAGCCTGCCGATCGCCTTCGCCCCGAGCGATTGGGGATCGCTGCCGGCCTTCGGCGTTTCCGGCCCGCCGCAGACGACGAAGCGCATCTACGGCAACCGCGGCAACAGCTTCGTCGCCGTCGTCGAATTCGGCCCGCGCGTCCAAGCCAAAACGCTCCTCGCCGGTGGCGTGAGTGGCGACCCGGCGTCGCCTCATTTCAACGACCAAGCCGCGCGCTACGCCGCCGGCACGTTTAAGGACGCTTGGTTCTATCGCGCCGACATCGAGAAAAACGCCGAGCGTACTTACCACCCCGGCCAATAACACCGCGCCCGCCGCAAGTTAGTCATCGCCGCCGACGCGACCGCGCCGCGCCTTATGTTTGGCGCGGTGCTTCTTCGACTGAATCATCCGGACTTTTTGACGGCGCGATTTTTGCCGAGTGCGCCGCCGTTCTGCTTCGCGCGCATCGACGACCGCCGCGAGCGCCTGCGTTTTGCGGGCCAGCAACTTCGCCACGAGTTCGCCCCAAGCGACTTCGCGGTTGGCCCCTTGCGAGCGTTCCCGCTGACACCGCACTTCGACGCCCGTCGGCCCGTGCCGCAGCCAGACGGTCGAGCTGGTTTTGTTAATTTTCTGCCCGCCGGGCCCCGCCCCGCGGATAAAACGCTCCTCGACGTCGTCCAAACGCACCCCGAGGGCAGCCAGTTTTTCCAAGATTTGGGATGGCAAGGTCATGGCGGGACGTTTTCTAATGGAAACTCTTTGCCGGGCACCGAGTCAAATCGGCCTCGGTCCTGCTAAAGTACTTTTCATCCTCCGCTTCCTTTTCTTTTTTCAACGTCCCCCACCGCTCATGCTCAACGGTCCCGCTTGGTCCCAGAAACTCCGCACCGAAATCGCCAAGGCCGTCATCGGCCAGGAAGCCGTCGTCGAACGCCTACTCGTCGCGCTCCTCGCCAACGGCCACGTCCTGCTTGAAGGTATGCCCGGCCTCGCCAAGACGCTGCTCATCAAATCCCTCGGCACGGCCCTCGGCGTCCAGTTTGAGCGCGTGCAGTTCACGCCCGACCTCCTCCCGAGCGACGTCGTTGGCACGATGATTTTCTCGCCCAAGAACGGCGAGTTCACCGCCCACCGCGGCCCGATTTTCGCCAACCTCGTCCTCGCCGACGAAATCAACCGCGCGCCCGCCAAGGTCCAGTCCGCGTTGCTCGAAGCGATGCAGGAGCGCCAGGTCACCATCGGCGGCCAGACGCATCCGTTGCCGAAGCCGTTCTTCGTGATGGCCACCCAAAATCCCGTGGAGCAGGAAGGCACGTACCCGTTACCCGAGGCCCAGACGGATCGTTTTCTCTTTAAGCTCATCGTCGATTACCCGTCGGCGGCCGAGGAATCTACGATGGTCTTGCGCTGGGGCCAGGTCACCAAACAGCCCGCGCTTGTTGCCGCCTCCAGCGGGGAAGAACTCCTAGAACTGCGCGCGCAAGTCGACCAGATCCACGTCTCGCCCGCGGTGCACAACTACATCCTCGCGCTCGTCCGCGCGACACGCGCGCTTACCGAGGGCCCGGCGGCGCAACGTCTCCTCACCTTCGGCGCTTCGCCCCGCGCCTCGCTCGCGCTTTACCAAGCCGCCCGCGCCCTCGCTTGGTTGCGCGGTCTCGATTTCGTATCGCCCGCGCTCGTCCAAGAAATCGCCCCCGATGTTCTGCGCCACCGCATCGGCCTGACCTACGAGGCCGAGGCGAAAGAAATCACCGCCGATAAAATCGTCGCCCAAGTCATCGCGACGACCCCGATTCCCGCCGCCTGAGTTTCGCCCGGCTCGTCGCTTTGGCTTATCATCCTCCAGTCTACGCCACGTCCACCGGCGATGCGCCCGCATCGCCCTTGGCTTTGCTCCGCCAACTCGAGTGGCGCGTGCGTCACGCCGTGGAAAACCAGCTCAGCGGCGAATACCGCTCGGCCTTCCGCGGCCGCGGCATGGAGTTCGACCAAGTGGTCAAATACACGTTCGGCGACGACGTGCGGGACATCGATTGGAACGTCACCGCGCGCCTCGGCGAGCCGTACCGCAAGAAATTTGTCGAGGAACGCGAGGTCACGTTACTCGTGGTGTTCGAGGACACGCCGAGTCTCCAGTTCGGCTCGGGCGCGCAATCAAAACGCGAAGCGTTGCTGGAGTTGGCGGGGCTCGTGATGTTGCTCGGCGCGGTGAACCGCGACCGCGTGGGCTTCGTGCACGCGACGCCCGGCGGCGATTATCTTTTCCGCGAACCGGTGCGCGGCCGCGGCGCGATCCTGCACGCAGCGGCGAGCTTGCTCGCGTGTCCGGCGCCGAATTTATCCGCGCTCCACGCCGAACCCGCCGCCGATTCGGGCATCCCCTGGCGTTTGTTATCCCGCGCCGCGCCGAAGCACAGTGTGATGTTGTGGCTCGGAGATTTCGCGCCGCGACCCGAGCCGGAAGGCTGGGCGGTGTTGCGCCGGCGTTATCAGATGATGGGCTTCCGCGTCGACGATCCGTGGGAACGCACCTTGCCCGATCAAGGCCAGTTCGCCGCGTACGACCCGACGGCGGGGCAACTCGTGACGATTGAAAATTCCGCCGCCGAACGCGCCGCGCACACCGAGTGGCGCAACACCCGCGAAGCCACATGGGCCGCGCTCTTTCCCGATGTCCTCAGCCGCCTCGTGGTAAGCACGAACGATAACCGCCTCGACGCGCTTGTACGTTTTTTCCACGCCCGCATGCGCGCCGGCTCGATCCGTTGAAGCGATGCCCAATTACACGCTTCACGATCCCCTTTGGTTTTTCGCGCTGGCGCTCCTGCCTTTGAGCCTATGGCTGCGCGGACGTCGGCGCGTGCCGGTGTTGCTGGTGCCCTTCGCGGCCGCATGGCATCGGCCCTCGCTGGCATCGGCGTCACGCTGGCCGACAGGCCTCGCCGTCGCGGGCCTGATCCTCGTCGTCGCCGGCCTCGCGCGACCGCAGCACATCGAGGACAAACGCGAAGTACGCTCCGAAGGCTACGACATCATGTTGGCCATCGATCTTTCCTCATCGATGCTCGCCGAAGATTACGAACGCGGCAGCGAGCGCATCAACCGCCTGCAAGCGATCAAGCCCGTCATCCAAGCTTTTATTGAAAAGCGTCCCTCCGACCGCATCGGCATCGTCCTCTTCTCCGGCCGCGCCTACACGATGGCTCCGCTCACGACCGACCACGACTGGCTCGCCGCGCAACTGGAGCGCGTGAAAATCGGCCTCATCGAAGACGGCACCGCGATCGGCGACGGCCTCGGCGTCGCGCTCACCCGCCTCGAACAAGCCAAACGCGAAACCGCCGGCAAACGCCAAGGGGCCTTTGTCATTCTCATGACCGACGGCGCCAATAACCGCGGGGCGCTTTCCCCCACGCAAGCCGCCGATCTCGCCAAATCGCGCAACATCCCCATCTACGCCATCGGCGCCGGCAAAGACGGCATCGTGCCGTTCCCAGTCTTCGACGACAAAGGCAACAAAGTCGGCTACCGCCGGATGATGTCCGACCTTGATGAAGGCGCCCTGCGCGATCTCGCCGAAAACACCGGCGGGAATTTTTTCCGCGCCTTCGACACCGACGCCGCCGAATCCGCGTTCAAGGCGATCGACCGCGCCCAGAAGATCGAATTTCAATCCAAGAGCTACTTGCTCACGACGGAGCTTTTTCCGTGGGTCGCCATCCCCGGCCTCGCGTTGCTCCTCGCCGCCGCCCTCCTCGCTCGCCCCGCCGCCGCACGCTCCACCACATGACCTTCGCGACGCCGCAACTACTCTGGTTACTCCTCGTGCCGCTCGCCGTGCTCGTTTGGGAACTCACCCGCGCGCGCCGCGCCGGCGCTCTCGCCCAACCCAAAATCCTTCGCGCCGAGGCCGGCGGAGATTCCCTGCAACTCTCATCTTTCAACGCCCAGCGCGCCGAAGCTAAGCCCGCTCGCCGCCGCCCGCGGCTGTGGTTATTTTTCGGTCTCACGCTCGCCGTCGCCGCCCTCGCCCGCCCGCAATACGGCCGCATCGACGAGCCGGTCTTCGATCAATCCCGCGAAATCCTCCTCGCCGTTGACCTCTCGCGCTCGATGCTCGCGCCCGACGTCAAACCGTCGCGCCTCGAGCGCGCCAAGCTCCTCATCCAATCGTTGCTCGAACGTCTCGCTGGCGAGCGCATCGGTCTCGTCGTATTCTCTGGCACGGCGTTTCTGCAATCGCCGCTCAGCGCCGACTATGAGATTCTCCGTGAATTTCTCCCCAATCTCGGCCCCGACTATCTGCCCGAAGGCGGCACCAATTACAGCGCCCTCATCACGACCGCGCTCGCCGCCTTCAAGCAGAGCGGCTCGGCCGATCGTTTTCTCATCATCCTCTCCGACGGTGAAGCCACCGACGAGACGTGGAAAACCACCGCCGAGGAATTGAAAAAGAAAAACATCCGCGTCCTGGCGCTCGGCATCGGCACCGCCGCCGGCGCGATGATTCCCGACGGTCCCAACGGTTTCGTCAAAGACGACCGCGGCGCCGTCGTCCTTTCCAAACTCGAACCCAACACGCTCCGCGAGCTCGCCGATATGACCGGCGGCGTTTACCGCGATGCCTCGACCTGGGTCGATCTCGCCTCGCTCGTTCAAGCCACCGTCGAAGCCGGACAAAAAGGTGAGTTCCTCGAGAAAAACTCTATTCGGCTCGTCGAGCGTTACCAATGGCCGCTCGCCGCCGCGCTGTTTTGCCTCGTGCTCAGCTTCTGGCGCGAGTTTCCAGTACGCCCCAAACCACGCGCCCTCCGCACGCCCGCGCGCGGTCCCGTCGCCGCTGCCACCGCCGCGCTGCTGTTTATCACCCTCACGTTATCACTCGTGCCCGCCGACCTCAGCGCTGCCGCCGCCAAAGTTCCCGCCCGCGGCGTCGCCGAGAGCGATGCCCCGACGCCCGCCGCGCCCCCACCCTCCGCCGCGCTCACCCAAACCGTTACCCGGCTAGCCGCCGCGCCCACGCATTCGGGCCAAGACTGGGCCGAGCTCGCCCGCGAGACCGTCACTTGGGGCCAACGCCTCCAGTCCGAACAACAACCCGTCGCCCCCGGCCCGCTCCAAGACGCACTCGCCGCTGTCGAAGCCGGCGCCGCTCTAGACGCCAAAGCGGCCGATTGGCCCAAGCTCCGCGACGAAATCAATGCCTTGCTGAAAAAGCCCGATGACGACCAAAAAAAGGACGATCAAAAACAAGATCAGGATAAACAAAACCAGGAGGACAAAAATCAGCCGCAGGATAAAAACCAGCAGCAAAACAAAGACGACAAGAGTAAGTCCTCCAACAAATCTGATTCGTCGCAGCAGCAACAAGACCAACAAAATTCCGACGATCAGAAAAACGATGCGCAGGATTCGCCCGACGCCAAACCGCAAGACGGCAAGCAAGGCCAGAAAGCCTTCGGCGACATGAAAGACCAGCCCCCGCCTCCGCCGCAACCGCCCGAGGGCGACACCCAACAAGTCGGTGGCAATCCTGACAAAAAACCCGCTGACGCCTCAGCCGATCCCTCCCTCGCGATGCCGCTCCAAAAACTCGATCAGCTGCGCAATCAAGATTCTCCCGCCAAACTCTTCAAACTCATGCAGGGCGAGCCTCAGCCCGCTCCCGCCAAAAAAGGTAAAAACTGGTGACCACCCGCATGTCCCGCCACCTCTCCTCCTTCCTCAGGTTCGTCCTCATTGCTCTCGGAGCGCTCGTGTCCGCCCACGCCCAGACCGTCCGCTGGGAGCCGTTACAAGGCGCCCTTGCCATCGGTCAGACGAGTGAACTGCTCCTGATTTTCGAAGACTGCTCGCCGAAGGAAACCCCACGCCTGCCCAAGATCGACGGCCTCTCGCTCGATTTCGCCGGCCAGTCCACGAGCACCTCCATCATCAATTTCACGCGCTCGGATTCCGTCACGTTTACCTACGCGGCCCGCCTCACCAAAAAACAACGCGTCACCATTCCGTCCTTCGAAGTTGAGACCGACAAGGGCAAGCTCCGCACGCCGGTCGCGACTTACGAACCCGGCGCCGCCACCGTCGGCAACACCGGCGTCTCGCTCGAAAACGCCGCCAACTCCCGCCTCGCCGCTGTTCCCACCAGTGTCTGGGTCGGAGAAGTTTTTAATCTGACCTACAGCCTCGACGCCTCGCGCAGCTACTTCCCCGATTTCGGCCGCGGCCAGATCGAATGGAACGGCGAACCGCTCGTCTCCGAAGATTGGTCCCGGCCCGAGCCTCTCGATTTCCGCGCCGGCAACGAACCCCGCACCGGGCTTTCCTACCGCACCCGCGCGATCGCCCGCACGCCCGGCAGCATTCGGCTCAATGCCGTAAGCCAACTCATCAACTTGTCGGTCGGCGTCACTGGTTTCGGCTTTTTTCAACAACGCCAGTACCAGCAATTCTCCATCACCAGCGCCGCCCCCGTGCTCGAAGTGAAACCGCTCCCCGTGGCCCCCGCCGGTTTCAACGGCGCCGTCGGCAGCCTCAAGCTCGACTCCAAAATTGTCCCTCTGACCGCCGCGATCGGCGAGCCGATCACGTGGACGCTCGAGCTCTCCGGTGCGGCCAACTGGCCCGACATACCCGGCCTCCCCGCCCGCGCCGTTTCTAAAAATTTTCAAGTCGTCTCCCCACAAGCCAAACGCACCCCCGCCGAGGGCAAACTCTTCGACGCCACGCTCGCCGAAGACGTCGTCCTCGTCCCCACCAAAGCCGGCACTTACACGCTCGGTCCCGTCACTTTCACTTACTTCGACCCCAAGGCTGGCGCCTACAAAACCCTCACATCCCCCGCGACCAGCGTCACAATCACCGAGCCGACCAACACCCCCGCCGCTACCGGCGGACTCAATCTCAACGTCACGCCCAATCCCTCAAACAACACGCGGGCCGACGCGCCCACCCCAGCTAAAGTTGTCCCCGCCCCGTTGCCACTCGGCCTCCCGCGCGAACCCATCAGCGGTTCCTCCCTCGCGACCGTGCCGCTGTCTAAGCGCACCATCGTCGCCGGCTTACTGAGCGCCGTCGCAGGATTTTTTCTATTCTGGCTGATCCTCGCCTACCGCCGCGCCCGCCGTACCGATCCACTCGCGCCACGCCGCACCGCACACGCGCGCCTAGAAAAACTTCTCCCCGCGCTCAACCTCGCCGATCCCACGGTCCTCCGCGCTCAACTCATCGCCTGGCAACACGACACCGCGCTGCTGCTGAGCCTCCCCGTCGCCGCGCCCACGCTGGCCGATCTGGACCGCGCCTCGACCGCGAGCGCTGCACTCAAAACTCTCTGGGCCGAGGCCGACCGCACGCTCTACGGCGAAAATATTTCCCTGCCCATCGATTGGTCCGCGCGGGCCCGCACCGCGCTCGCGGCGTTGCCCTTGCCGCGCTTCTCACCGTTCCGAGTGTTTTTGCCACGCAACCTTTTCCCCTTCATTGCCGCGCTCGCCCTTGCCGTAATCATCACGCCGGCGCAGCTACAAGCCGCCGACGGCGCGGCTGATTACCGTCGCGGCGATTTTCCCGCCGCCGAAAAAGCCTACCGCGCCATCCTGGCCGCGAACCCCACCGATGCGCTCGCGCATCACAACCTCTCCCTCGCGCTCGCCCAACAAGATCGCTGGGACGAAGCCGCCGCCCACGCCTCAGCCGCCCTCGTGCAAGCCCCGACCCACGAAGCGATCCGCGCCCAATTCAACCTGACCGCAGAAAAATCCGGCCACGTCCCTGCCGCGCTCGCCGCCTTTCTCGCGCCTGGTCCCGTAGAAAAACTCGCCCGCCTGCAAGCGCCCGCCGCCTGGCAAGTCACGCTCTTGGTTGCCGCGGGCATTTTTCTGCTCAGCACAGCCGGCCTGCTGATAACATTTTTCCAACTCCCCCAAGGCTCCGAGCGCGCACGCCGGCGGTCACGTCGGCTGGCCTATGCAACCATCATCGTGAGCCTAATCGTCAGCGCCGGCGCCTTAACCAGTCTTTTCACCTACGGCCCCGCCAGCGATGCCCGCGCCGCCATCGCTTGGCGCGCCGGCACGCTTCGCTCGATTCCGACCGAAGCCGACACCACGCAAAAAACTACGCCGCTCGCCGCCGGCAGCCTGGCCGCCGTGGACCAAAAATTTCTCGGCTGGCGCCACCTCACTTTCCCTTCGGGTCAGACCGGTTGGGTACGCGCCGAAGACCTCGTCCCGCTCTGGCGTTAAAGCCCGTGGCTCGCGCGTTGGGCGGCGGCGCGTTCCGCCCGCGGAATGCGGCGCAAGAGCCAACGCTGACCGGCGTTGACGATAAATCCCGCGCACCGGGCACTGCCGCAACGGCACGGGTGTTGCCGCCATTCCTTAAAGGCGAAACCGTAATCAAACGTGAGCTCTTCGCCCGCGGCGATCTCCCGCCGCGCGATAATCCAGATATGACCGCGGATAGTATCGGCGCGACAATTGGGCGCACACGAGTGGTTGATCAAACGCGCGACGTTACGCCGCGTGCGGCCATCGAGATCGTACCGCACGTTGAGCTCGAAAATATAAACACGATCGTCGCCGCCGCGCCGACCGCGCGCCAAGCGCAACGCTTCACGTCGCTCCGCCTCCACCTTGGTGATGCGTTCGCCGGTGTATTCGATCACCCGCGTCCCATCGGGAATGGCTGCGCGCGCATAGACGCCGCGTCCGTGAATCGCCGACGCTCGATGCTCAATCCAGCGCGAGACGGCCGCGCGCCGACTAGGGGATTTACTCAATTTTGTTTTCAGGTGCGCAGCGGAACGGGCCCGGCGCGATCAGACAACCCCGTTCTTGGGGAAACACGGCATACGCGCCGCACGAGCTGCGCGGCCACCGCGAAGCAGAAAACAGCCGCGTCAAAACCGCCACGCTACGATGCGGCTTTGTTTTTGCCCCTGCGCCATCGGCAACACGCGCGACTCGGTCACACCAGCCTCACCGAGGGCGCGGCTGATCGCGGGCAGATGTGCGCCTTTTGAAACCAAGATCGTAAACCAGCGGCACAATGCCGGCAGCTGCGCGCTCTCGGCGATCAAACGCCGCACAAACGCCAACTCCCCGCCCGTGCACCACAGCTCGGTGTTTTTACCGCCAAAATTCAAAACCGGCGGCGCGTCGCGGCGACCACCCAGATTGCGAACCTTGCGTCGCGTGCCGGCCGCCGCCTCCTCGGGCGACGCATGAAAGGGCGGATTACAGATGCAGGCGGCAAACGTCTCGCCCGGCTCAATCACGCCACGGAACATCGCCAACGCCGAACGTTGACGCCGCAACTTCAGGCGCACGGCCAGCGTCGCATCCGCGCGCACGAACCCTTGCGCATGCTGCAAGGCGACCGGATCCGTCTCCGTGCCGACAAAACTCCAATCGTAGTCGCGACTCCCGAGGATCGGGTAAATGCAGTTCGCGCCGACGCCGATATCCAAAATCGCGGTGGCCGCTCCGCGTGGAAGTTCACGCTCATCGCCGCCGCTCAACAAATCCGCCACATGGTGCAGATAATCGGCGCGTCCCGGAATCGGCGGACACAAATAACCCGGCGGAATGTCCCACGCCTCAAAGCCGTAATCCACGCGCAGCAACGCCTGATTCAACGCCTTCACCGCCGCCGGATCCGAGAAATCGATCGAGGCGTTGCCGTAGGCATTGACGGCGACAAAAGGCGCCAAAGCCGGAGAACGCGCCGTGAGCCGCGCAAAATCATAGCCCGCCCGGTGACGGTTGCGCGGATGCAGACCCGATTTGATATTAGGTAAAGGATTCGTGGTGATAGCGTATGGGAACTGGAAATACTTCTAGAGGAAACTTTTTTTATTTTCGTGAGCACAGCGCGATCGCGAGCGGCACAAAAAAGACGGAGGCGGTGAGGCCTCCGTCTTGAGTTCTAAGTGTGAACAACTCAGCCGATCAGAACGTGATGCTGTTTGAGAACAGCCAGTTTCTGGCGGGCGAGAGGGCAAAGGAACCCTCTGAGTAGTGCTTGTCGGTCACGTTATAAAGGCCGAACGAGGACGTGAGGTTATAACCAAAGACCTTCCAAGGATAGGAGAGCGTCGCATCAAACACGATGTAGTCGCCGGCTTGGTATCCGCCCGCGAGAGGATTCCAGTCGACGGAGCGACTGACCACGGTTTCCGACGAGTAGCGAGCGCCGCCACCAACCGATAGCCCACGCACTTGCGTGTCGCGGAAGGTGTATTTGCCGAAGGCATTAAAGCGGAATTCGGGGACGTTTTCGATACGGGCATTGTAGTAAATATCTGAGGCCACCTTAGCTGCTGCGCTCGCGGCATTATACGTGGCTGATCCGGGGGCTGCGCGGGTCTTGTCGTAAATGGTCTTGGCCGTCCATAACCACGAACCATTAACCACAGCTTGGAAGTTGGGAATCGGAGTCAAAATGACTTCGGCTTCACTGCCTTCAATACGGTTGAGCAGGTCGGTCGTACGCCAGCGGAAGACGCGGGTGTTGTAACCCAGCGTGCCGGGAGCGAAGAGCGTGGTGTTATAATTGATGGGCTCTTCAAGATTCGATTGTTTCGCAGAGTCATCGAGACGTTGGTTCTTACGTTCACCGCGGAAGAAGGAGAGCGTACCGACGATCTTGTTGTCCTTAGTGGACATCTTAGCGCCAAACTCGTAGTTCATGCCTTGTTCATCTTTGATGTCATCGTAGGCGCCACGGGCCTTCATGATGGAGACAAATTGATCAACAGAGGTGATGGTCTGGCCGAGGTATTGGAAAGAGCCCTTGTTTTGGTTGAGAGCGCTCTGCACCACGGGGCGTTCATTACCGGTGAACACGCCGCCGACGTTACCAAGGTTGAATTGGAAGGTCTTAGAAACCGAGGCGTACACGCTGAGTTCCTTGGTGACCGCGAAGGACGCGCCACCCATCCACGCATCGCCATGGCGACTGTAGACGTTGGTTTTAACGTAATTGGCGCTATAGCCCCAAACATCTTCAGGGTAAGCCGCTGGATTTTGATAGGCGTCGACCGGAACGATGTACCAAGGATAGTTGGACATGAGGTATTGGCCCTTCTCTTCGCGCCATTGGCGGCGATAGCCAGCAATGATATTGAGCCTGTCGTCTAAGAGGGCAGCTTGATAGTTGAGGTAAGCGGCTTGGAGCTTCGGCTTGTAGCCATCAAGCCAGACGCGATCTACGGGATAAAGAATATCGACCGTGGGGTAGACTTCGGCGCCGGGGTCGAAGTCGCTGTAAACCGCCTTCACGAGTTTGATAGCGCCATTCCGATCGCGCACCACTTGGTTAACCGTCGGAACGCCGGTGTCGTGGCCGCGGCCTTCGCCCACGAGATTGTCGGCGACCTGAGTGCCACCGGTTGTACCGTAGCCTGGATTGGCAATCGGATTGGTCGCACCCGGCACGTGGCCAAAATAAGGCGAAATTTTATTATCAGCCGCCATATAGTTTTGGAGCCAAGTGGAGCTGTTGTAACCCGTGAGCACCTTGTGTTTGATCCCGAGGGCATTGAACTTGAAGATCAAATCAAGCTGGTGCGTATCGGTGAGACGGTAGTAACCAGAAGTACCACCCGTGCTAGCTGGGACATTCCAATGTACGCCATCGGCGTAGGGCGTCATGACACCCTCGATCGAATTGAAGCGACTGTTGTCGTGCTGGAAGACATAGCGACCGTCCAACCACGAAACAGGGGCGAAATCGACCGTAGTCGTGAACGCGTCGACGGAGTTGGTCGAGCGAGCACCACGAGCCGTGTAGTTGAAGGCTTCATCGTAAACGGACTCACCATTTTTGCCCGTGTAATAAGCGCCGCGCTGTACACTGGTATAGGCTGGTAATGATAAATTCCCGGTGGCGATACGTTTGTTGTTGATATAAGTGCCATAGGCCAAGCTAGGGGTATTAACAGAGTTAACAACTTTAGCACTGCCCACCGCAGCTGCTTTCCAACCAGCGAAATCGCTGAAAATCCAGTCGTAGTCATTTTGACTGAAATTCTCGCGAAGGTACTCGAGGTCGAGGTTGACCGTCACCATGCCGCTATCAAATGGGACCAGCGTGAGGCTCGGGGTCAGATTGATATTTTTGCGAAATTCAAAACGGCGTTCGCCCTGGGTGTCTTCCCAAGCTCCGACAATCCGAAAAGCCGCTTTCTTAGAGAGCGGCACATTGATGTCGGCCGTGAATTTCTGGCCGCTATTGTCGTTAATCGCGTACTTGAAAAGCGCGGGAATCTTAGCAAAGGAAGGCTGCTTCGTGACGTAATTGACCACGCCACCGGGATAACCTTGGCCGAAAAAGACCGCCGCAGGACCCTTTACGATTTCAACGCGATCTACGTTATCCATGTTGTAGGAAATGTAGCGGAAAATGCCGTTGCGCATGAGCGTGTTGACCGGGAAACCACGCATCGTAAAGCCGCCTTGCGGCGTAGCTTCATTACCGGGACGACGCATCGCATAGCGGGTATCGCCCGAAGCCGCCGCCGTGTAGCGCAACAAATCCATCAAGGAGCGACTATTGGTGTCGTCGATGAATTCACGTGAGACCACCGAGATGTTCATCGGTACTTTCTGAATCTCCATACCAATACGCGTCGCCGTGGCTGCGTTGGTCTTGAGGTAGCCGTAATCCTTGTCACTCGTGACGCCGAACGCGGTCATCACCAGCGCCGTATCATCCGTGGCCAACGTAGACTTGACCGGAGCGGCCACACCAGAGCTCGAGGACGGGGCGGCACTTGAAGTCGTCGCCACAGCGGGAGCTGGCGATGCGGGAACCCCAGGCTGGGTCTGACGCAGACGGGCATTTTCGCTACGCAGCGCCGCATTTTCTTCCATCAACTTTTTGAGCAGGTCGGACTCAGCGCCGCGGCTAGTGGCAACAGTGAGCGCGAGTAATATCGCGCAACAGACAACGAAGGGATTCCCAAATCGGGAAACGCGTGGATGCGGAGGTATCTTCATGGGTATGTAGGTGGGGTTGTGACTTAACAAAAAAAGGGGGATTAGACTAAAGCAGTTGCCCTGAAAGATTTTAGGGATGCTGAGAGGCGGGGCCGGGGGTTCAGCAGCTCGAAGATAAACTTGTTGTAGTACAAAATGAGACTTGCACGAAGATGTCGCTGACCAATCATTGGAAGCGTTCCAATTCATGCCGAACACGACCTTAGACGCGTTAGCTAAAGCCTGCGGTGTATCTCGGGCTTCAGCTTCTCGCGCGCTTTCAGGCCATCCCAACGTGAGTAAGGCCATGCGTGAACGAGTCACCGCCATGGCGGAAGAGCGCGGTTATCACAGAAACCACTTGGTCAGCACGATCATGGGGCGCGTGCGCGGAGGACGCACCCAGCATTTTTTAGGCAATATCGCCTTCGTGCACATCGCATCCGCTCGGCAAACGGAACTGAACCCCATGCAACGCCAGATCGTGAATGCCGCCCAAGCGTGCGCACACGCCATGGGTTATAATCTTAGTTTTTTCACTTTGGGATATAATCGCGGCGCCCCAAACCCAAAAGCTTTGGCGCGCATACTGTTGGCTCGTGGAATACTAGGGGTTATATTTCTCCAGCCCGATTGGAACAATGCGACAGCAGGGTTCCCTTGGGAAAAGTTCGCCACCATTCAGATCGACTATGATTCAACCAAGATAGCCCATCACACCATTTCGCTCGACCACTACTTCACGTTAATTGGAGCACTCGACCGCATAAAATCTCTGGGTTACAAGAAACTTGGTCTTTTCATCGAACACTATAAAGACGCAAGAATTGGGTATAAATGGACCTCCGCCTTTCGCTCCTTTCAAGAAAACCAAGGCGGCATCGGAGCCATGCCCGTACTTAGGGCTGAAACCATCACCAAAACACATTTTCTTAATTGGTATCAGACACACCGACCGGACTTAATCGTAGGGCATATGGATCAAGCCCTGATATGGCTGCAAGAAAGCGGCCTAAAATCGCCCGAGCATATTGGTTTTTTCAACTTAAACTGGAACGAGCGGACGCTGCCTTGCGCCGGCCTCGATCTGAAGCCTGAACAATTCAGCGTCGTCGCGGTAGAGACCTTAGCCGCCCAAATCCATCGCAACGAACGTGGACTTCCCATGGATCCGCGCACCGTGATGATCAGCGGACGTTGGGTCGACGGACCAACTTTATTAAATATTTGATCAACATATAATTACAAATAAAAATCCCGGAACAGTTGGAGCCGCCCAGAGCAAAGTAAAATAACCCGCAACGAGGCCCGAAAACGGCTACATCATTTTGACTACGAAAAATGATTTTTGACCCTGTTTTTAGCTCTGAGAGGGCTATGCAGGGGTGGGGGGGGCAAAAATGCAGATTTTTTACCAAAAAAATAATAATTTCGCCGCGCCCGAACTGCTT
>CAJAFD010000089.1 GCA_903938935.1 uncultured Opitutia bacterium | reverse complement strand
GCGGCGAAGAGCGCGCGCTCTTGATCGATCGACGGAAAGCCGTGGTCGGTGAGGACAATTTTCATGGTAAAAATTTTACGGGATAAAAACGGCTTTCAGATCGTTGTCGCTCGGCGCCAACATCCGATGAAACGCCGGCACCGCGTGTTCGAGCGGTACGGTTTCCGTCCAAGAAGTCACATCGACGCGCCCACTGCGCATGAGCTCGAGCGCCTCCGCGAGTTCCTCGATCTTCGCGGCGTAGGTGCCGAAAATTTGTTTCTCGGGCAACGTCACGCCGTAAGAATCGAACTCCATCGTGTTTCCGTGCAGGCCGATCCAGACCGCCGCGCCGCCCGGTCGGAGCGCAGCGAGTGAAAGGCGTTTCGTCGCGGCCGAACCCGCGGCGTCGACGACCAAGTCCACGCCTTCGCCGTCGGTCCACGCGAGTGCGGCGGCGGCGGCGTCTTCGTTTTTCGAGGAGACCACGCGCGTGGCCCCGAGTTTTTGGGCCACCGCAAGGCGGCCCATCGAAAGATCGCAGACCATCGTGCTCACGCCCCGCATCGCTTGGAGCGCTTGTTGGCACATGAGACCGATCGGGCCGGCGCCGATGACAAGCGCGGTGCGGACGGGTAAATGACGCGTGAGGTTGACGATGTGCACGCCGTTGCCGAGCGGCTCGGCCAGCGAAGCGGCTTGCGCGCTCAATTCCTCGGGCCACGGGATCAGCACACGCGTCGGCACGCGGACGTATTCAGCAAACGCCCCGCCGCGGTGCATCCCGAAAATCTGGCGATCCGCACACAGGTGCGTGTCCCCGCGCGCGCACCGCACACAACGGCCGCAGGGAATCAGGGAATTGCTCACGCATTTCCGCCCGACGAGCGCGGCATCGCCGCCCGGACCGACTGCGGCAATCGTCCCGCAAAATTCGTGGCCCATGACCAGCGGTGGCTGGCGACGCGGGCTATGATTTTTAAACGTCTCGAGTTCGCTACCGCAAAGTCCGCAAGCGGCGACGCGCAACAGCACTTCGTCCGCCGCCGGTTCCGGCATAGGTACGTCTCGGATTTCAAGCTGATCAAACGCGGGGTAAAAAAGAGCTTTCACAAAAACGGAGGCGATCCGCCGGAGTGGCGGATTACTTGGTCGATGTCATCTCGCGTAATACCCGGTTGGCTAATATGCCGAGGCCGATGCACGCCGCGATGGTCAGCGCGATACCGACCATTTTCACCCACGATTGACCGAGATTGTTAAGGTCGAGTTGTTCCACTTGCGCGGCGGCAAAGGTAGTGACGATGGTGCGAGGCATAATACCTAAAAACGTACCCAGCGTGTACGTGCCGAGCGGTACGCGGGCCGCGGCGAGAGCAAAATTCGCCAACGCAAACGGCGATAACGGCGGCACCCGCATCAACGTGACGACGAGGAGCGTCCGGGCAAAATGTTTACCGACCAAAGCCTGATAAATCGCATGCCACTTGGGTCGCTCACGAATGATCTCGAGCACGCGATCGCGAGCGATCCAACGGCCCACGGCATAAGCGAGCAACGAAGATGCCGTGATCGTGAGAATGGCGATCATCGCACCCTTGCCGAAACCAAAAGCCCAACCCGCCAAAATAGCACTCGCGTACGTCGGCACGAAAGAAACGCCCAACAAAAATCCGATGACTAAAAAATAAATCAGCAATCCTACCGCATCGTGTGAACGCAGCCACGGACCGAGTTGCGTGAGTGAAGCGATTAAAAATAACGACCCCAACGGCGGCCAAAACGACAACAAAATTGCGAACGGACCCGCGGCTCCGAGTCGGCGCATGAGGCCGGGCCGAGTGGCGGGATCGATTGGGGTGGGACGAGACATCGCATGGGACGTTGGCAAGGTTTGGGCTCCTAGCAAGCATGCGGCGCGCGGCCCACGCTTGCCTCGAGTTGAACCCCTACGTGTGCTTTTCCGCATGGCAGCACCCCTCTCCATCAAACTCGGTCAACCCAGCTGGCGTCTCAAAAACCGCGGAGTCGAAACCTTCGTCACCCGCACCGCCGGCATGTTGGGACCGACCACATTTAAATTAGCCAACGGCCGCACCGTGCAACCCTTCGCCGTGGCGCCATGGCGCGACGAAAAACTACCGGCAGGTTCGCCCCCGCTGTTGCGGGCCTTGCGCGGAGATTTTTTCTGCGCGCCCTTTGGCGGTAACAGCACGCCATGGCGCGGCGAACAACACCCACCGCACGGCGAATCCGCCAATGGAGATTGGACGTTTATCGACGCTACCCAGACGCGTGACGCGACGGCGCTACACGTTCAGCTCAAAACCAAAGTACGACGCGGCGTGATCGATAAACGCGTGAGTTTGCGGGCGGGTCACAACGCCATCTACGTCGAGCACACGCTGAGTGGTTTCACCGGGCCGCTGACGCTGGGGACGCATCCGTGTTTGCAGATGCCCGGAGCCGAAGGAGCCGCCCGCATTTCGGCGGGCGGTTGGGAGTGGGGCCAAGTCTCGCCCGTGCCGTTTGAAAATCCTGCGCTGGGCGGATATTCCGCGCTGAAAACGGGCGCGCGGTTTAAAAATCTCGCCGTCGTGCCTTTGGCGAATGGCGGCACCACCGATCTCACGCGCTACCCGGCGCGCGCGGGCTTTGAAGATCTCGTGATGCTCATCGGTGCACCGGGCCGCACGCTCGGTTGGAGCGCGGTGACGTTTCCCGAAGATGGCTGGGTGTTTCTCCAATTAAAAAATCCCGCGATCCTGCGGCACACGATTCTTTGGCACTCCAACGGCGGACGCCACTACGCGCCGTGGAACGGACGCCACCGCCACGTGCTCGGGCTCGAGGAAACGACTTCGTATTTTCATTTCGGCCAAGCGGAGTCAGCGCAACCCAACGCACTTTCCCGTGCCGGTTATCCGACGACCGTCAAACTCACGCCAAAAAAACCACTGCGCGTGCCTCATGTTTTTGCCGTCGCCGCAATTCCGCGCGGATTCGATCTCGTGGCCGACGTCAGCGCGAAATCTGACGGCTCGGGCGTCGTGATCACCGCGGCCAACGGCCGGAAAACCTCACTCGCGCTCGATCTCGAATTTCTGCGCGGCGACGGCTGAAACTCAAAGCGCCCAACTGCGATCGCCGGGCGCTCGTTTCACCGAACCGCGAAACGCGCCGGGAATCGGATCGTAGCGCAACGCCTGCGTCGCGCCGGCTTCCGCGGTGAAATAGCCGAGCACGGTGAGCTCTTTGATGTGACGAAACGGATGCGGCGCGGCGACGGACTGGTTTTCGTATTCGGTCAACACACGCTCGCGTTGCGCGACGTCGAGCGCAGAAAAATTTTTTCCGAAGCGTTGCTGGCTCGACGCGGTGATGTCGCTCAGGCCGCGACGCAACGTCGCCCGAGCTTCGGGCGGAAAACAATCGTTGGTTTGCGTGAGAATAAAACGTCCGATCGCGACCGCACTCGCGCCGGGCGAGGTGGCCGTCGCAGGAATGATCGTATCGCCGATGAGCGTGAGGAGCGCTTCGTCCGCGACATCCCAGCCGGCTGGAGCGGCGAGCGCGGCCCATGTACGCGAGGGCAAACTGGCCCAAAGCGCGGCGGCCCCAGCGACGAGCGCGGTGTGGCGCAGGGCTTCGCGGCGGTTCATAGATTGCCTTTCTTTAACTCGGCCACGGCGTGCTGCGCGGCGCGGGCGGCGAGCGCCATAAACGTGAGTGAGGGGTTTTGCGTGCCGGTCGACGTCATGCAGGCGCCGTCGGTGACGAAAACGTTTGAGCAAGCGTGGAGCTGATTCCAGCGATTGAGTAGCGAGGCCTTCGGATCGCGGCCCATGCGCACGCCACCCATCTCGTGGATGTCGAGGCCGGGGTTTTGTTTGGAATCGCGCGTCACGATTTTTTTCGCACCGACGGCTTCGAGCATCTCTTGGCCGCGAGCGAGAAAATCTTTGAGGAGGCGTTCGTCGTTGTCGTGATAGCCGATCGAAGTGACGAGTTGCGGGATGCCCCAGGCATCTTTTTGCGCAGTGGAGAGGCGGACGTGGTTTTCTTTTCGCGGCACCGTTTCGCCCTGCATCATCATAGAAATGCCCCACGGGCCGGGGCGCGTGATGCGGTCTTTGAAGGCGGCGCCGACGCCAGGCGTGCTGGCGCCGCTCTGCCAGCCAGCGCGACCGGCGCCGAAAAACACCATGTAGCCGCGCTGAAAATCGGTTTCTTGTTTCCGCACGTTGCGGAAATTCGGCATCATGAGCTGCGTCGGGCGGCGGCCCGAATAATAGGAATCTTCAAAGCCCTCGATGGAACCCCAGAGACTGCCGCGATAATTGTGAAACGCGATGTGATGTCCGAGCAGTCCGTGATCGTTGCCGAGGCCGGCAGGGAAACGCGCGGAGTGGGAATTAAGCAGAATGAGATTCGTGTTTAAGCAGGCCGCGTTGACGAAGACGATGCGGGCGAAAAATTCCGTGCTCTGTTTCGTCACCGCGTCGATCACGCGCACGCCGCTCGCTCGGCCGGTGGCGTCATCGTAGAGAATGGATTCAACGACCG
>CAJAFD010000088.1 GCA_903938935.1 uncultured Opitutia bacterium | reverse complement strand
GAAGCCGGTGCGAATCGCGCCGCCCAGCGCGGCTGAAAGATTGCCGATGCGCCGCGCCAACACCACGCGACCAAACACGATCGAGTCTCCAGAAATAGAGAGCTGATCCGTGCCCGACAGGCGCAAGAATCCGCCCAAGGGTTGAGAGCCATCGACCTGCAAGGAGCCGTCCTGCGAGTGCGCCCACTCGCCGTAAACGTGGACGCCCCAATTACCGAATTTAAACGCAGAGAGCGCGGACAACTGCGAATGCCAAGAGGCATCGTCTTTGGCGTTTCGGCGGATTGGTTTCTTCACGATCGCATTCACGAATTGGCCGGCCACGGGAAAGGCGATCGGCTCGAGCGTGTCGATGCGCAGCTGGAGAAACTGGCTCGTGTCTTTGACGCGCTCGATGGGTTTACGCGGATCTTCGGGCACGAGTAGCTCCGTGTCTTGCCCGTTGCGCACCAGCCCGACGCGGAGATCGCCCCAGTCGGAAAACTGACGTCCCAGAGCCAGCGCAAACTGCGTACCTTGAACCCCGACGCGTGACGTGCGCCGACCCGAGGCAAACACATCCGTCGCCAAAGCGCCGTAAGCCGCCGTCGGCGCCAGATGCCAATCCGAGCCTGCGCCGAGCGGTTGCCACCACTCCGTCGCGATCGAACGCTGCGTCCCGATCCGGCCGATGGTGCGCAACTCCGCGCCCCAGTCATTCAGCGACGGGACCACGTGCATAGCGACGAGGCTGTAGGTGCTGTTGTCGGAAAAATCGCTGGTCAGCTGGAGGCCGAGGCGCAGGCGGCTGCGCGCCCAATCATCCTCCGTGATGCGGAGAGTCACATTGCGCTGGCCCTCGGTGTCCTTGATATCCGTCGTGACGCGGCCGACATCCGCCCGACCATAAATACGGCTGGCCGCTTGTCGCACCTCCTCGGAGGTGACGGATTCCCCCATGGGCAAACGCATCTGCGCGGCGATCATCGCGGGGTTTATTCGTTTCGTCCCCTCCACTTGGATCGATGCCAGCGGGAGAGCGTCACTCGTTTGCGCCGGTCCGACGTGAAGGCGCGTGTTTTCTTTCGCCGCATAAAGTTCGGGCGAAACCACCAGCGCCTGCAATGACGCGGCCACGCGTTGCACGGCGTCCGCTCCGGCCTGCATCGCGCGTTCGTGCGCGTTAAAATCCAAGAACGTCACGCCCGTGAGGTCCGGCGAAATTAAGATATCGTGAGGGCGCAGCTCTTTTAACGAACTCTGCACGTTTTGCTCCGTCAGGATGTTGATCATCTGCTGCGCCACACCCAACGAACTCCCGAGCGCGCTTTCGCCGGCCAGCGGCGTGCCGACGTTTACCGCGATCACGATGTCCGCGCCGAGCGCGCGCGCGAAGTCGACCGGCAGATTGCGCACCAAGCCACCGTCGACGAGCAAGCGGCCCTTAACACGCACCGGCGCAAACACGCCCGGCACCGAAAGCGAAGCGCGGATCGTCATGAACAACGAAACGTCGGACAACTCCACCAACTCGCCCGTCAACAAATCCGATGCGACCGAACGAAACGGCAACGCGAGTCGATTAGCCGGGAGATCGTGCGTGCCCGGCGGCAGCAAACGCATCAGCGCTTGCTCGAGGGCGCCGTTACCCGCCGTGGCAGGCGGCAACGTTAGACCATGCCGGTCGACGCCAAATTCGATCCGCGTGGGCAACGCGATGTCTTCCTCGCGCCGCCGAAACGTCAGCTGATTACGCGGCGGACGATCCGCCACCACGAGGTCCCAGTCCGTGGTGCGCGCCATTTTTTCTAATTCCTCGATGGATTGCCCCGCCGCAAACGCCCCGCCCACCACGCAGCCCATACTGGTACCGACCACGATATCGACAGGCACCTTCATCTCGCGCAACGCCCGCAACACCCCGATGTGCGCGAAGCCCCGCGCCCCGCCACCAGATAAAACTAACGCGACGCGCGGGCGCGCGGTTCCCACGAGTACCCGTTGATCCGGAGGAGTCTGCACCTGTTGCGCCACCGCCGCCGGCGACAAACCCGCCAACACGAAAACTAAAATGAAAACTAAGTGGAAACCGGACGGGTGATTACGTTTCACGCCATCCATCACTACAAAGACAATTATTTGCGTCAATCTAAAGATCGATGCTGCCTGGCTACGTGCGCGCGGTTATGACTCTAAACGGACGCTGATTAACGCTTAGGGAAAGCCCCTCTTGGCATTTG
>CAJAFD010000087.1 GCA_903938935.1 uncultured Opitutia bacterium | reverse complement strand
TCGCGAAGCAACAAGGTGAACCCGTGGTGTTGCTCTGCACGAGCGGCACGGCGGGGGCGAACTACTTGCCGGCGTTGATCGAGGCCCGCGAATCGGCGGTGCCGCTGATCGTGATCACCGCAGATCGTCCGCCCGAGCTGCGCGCCTGCGCCTCGGGGCAGACGATCGATCAGCTTAAACTTTTCGGAGATTTCGTGAACTTTTTCCACGAACTCGCGTTGCCCGAGGCGACGGAGCCGCGGCTGCGTTACCTGCGGCAGACGACGATGCACGCCGTGGAACGCGCGCTGCAACCGGTGGCCGGCCCCGTGCATCTCAACGCGCCGTTCCGTGATCCCCTTGCGCCGACGGAGGATGGCGGGTTGGCCTCATCGATTGCCTCGACGATCGATTGGTCGCACTTTTTCCAACACGTGGAGCCACCGCTTTCGACGACGATTCTGGCCACGATCCCGACGTTTTCCTGCGATGTGCATGGCGTGATCGTCGCGGGTCCGGCGCAGCCGGGCGATCCGGCTTCGCACGCGGCGATGGTCGGCGAGATCGCGCAGAAACTCGGTTGGCCCGTGCTCGCCGACGGACTTTCGCCGCTGCGCAATTACGCCGGCACCGTGCCGCATCTCGTGACGACGTACGACACGATCCTGCGCAATCCCAATGCGGCCGAGCGGCTCAAACCGGAAGTCGTGATCTGTATCGGCAACTGGCCGACGAGCAAAGTGCTCCGCGCTTGGATCGAAGAAAGCGCTGCGCCCATCTGGATGGTGACGCGTCGCCTCGATAACCGCGATGCCTTGCACGGTCGCACCGTGCATCTGCCAGTGTCCCTCGCGGCCCTCGCGGCGGAGTTGCCCGTCGCGACCGATCCCAACGGCTACGAACAAATGTGGGCTGGCTACGAGCACCGCATGCGCGTGGCCTTGGACGATCGCATCACGCAGGCGAACGGTTTATTTGAAGGCCGCGTGACGGCGTTGCTCGCGCAGCACCTGCCGCCGGACACGACGCTGTGCATCGCGAATTCGATGCCCGTGCGCGATCTGGAATATTTCTGGCCGGCCACCGATCAGCACATCCGCCCGATGGCTAATCGCGGGGCAAACGGCATCGACGGCACGCTCTCCACGGCCTTGGGCGTGGCGCATGCGGCGGAGACGCCGACCGTGTTGCTCACGGGTGATTTGGCGCTGTTGCACGATACGAACGGCTGGCTCATCGCGCCGAAGTTTCGCGGCAGCCTCACGATCGTGCTCATCAACAACGCCGGCGGCGGCATCTTTGAACACCTGCCGGTGGCGCAATTTAATCCGCCGTTTGAGGAGTTTTTTGCGACGCCCCAGAAAGTCGATTTTGCGAAATTATGCGCGGCTTACGGCATCGAACACGTGGCGGTGGGCGATTGGGAACAGCTCGGGACGCATCTCGAACACCTCCCGGCCAACGGCGTGCAGGTGCTCGAGGTTGTCACGGACCGCAAGATGGACGCAGCCACACGCAAACAGTTGTTTGCCGATCTGGCGGCGGAACTTTGAGGTGACGGCGCGGGGGCGATTAATGCCAGCGCGCTTGCTCTCTTTTTACGATCAGAGCTGGATGGGTAAGCCGACCTCAATGATCTGCGAAGGCGGCAGCTGGTAGTAGTCGCGCGCTTGGCGGGCGTTGCGGCTGAGGAACGCGTAGAAAAACTTCTGCCAATCAAACATCCGGGTGTCGCCCCCGGTGATGATCATCTCGCGGTTAAAGTAATAGGTGGCCTCGTCCAGCTTGAGTGGGACGCCAGCGGCACGGACTTTTTCCATGAGGTTGGCGACGTCGGGCGATTCCATGTACCCGTACCTACCGATAGCGCGCCATACGCCATGGCCGATCTCGCGCACGGTAAAGCGGACCGAGTCCTGGATGCTGGGCACTTCCTCGGTGGTGACACTTAGCAACACAACGGTTTCTTGGAGCACGCGGTTGGCTTTCACGTGGTGAAGCAAGACCAGGGGGGTGCCGGTCGGATTTCCGGCCATGAACACCCCGGTGCCGCGTACGCGAACAATACGTGAACTCGAGGCGATATTGTTGAGCTCATCCTCGGTGACTTCGTTGGCGTAGATACGGCGGAAGATCTCGGATTTACCGAGTTTCCATGTGGTCATGATCGCAAGTAATCCGACGGCGATCATGACGGGGAGCCAACCCCCATCGGCAAATTTATGCAGGTTGGCGCCGAAAAAGGTGATATCGATCACTAGAAAGATGCCGCAGAGCAATCCGGCTAGCCAACCCGACCAAGCCCAAGCGCGCCGCATCACCACGAACAAGATTAAGGAGGTGACGATCATCGTCGCGGTCACCGCGATGCCGTAAGCCGCAGCGAGCGCTGAACTCGACTTGAAACCGTAAACCGTGGCGATCGCGCCCAATGCTAGCGAGATATTGACCAGCGGCAGATAAATTTGGCCGGCTTGGTCGGGATTGGTGTGCTTGATCGTAAGGCGGGGAAAATAGCCCAGTTGGATGGCTTGTCGGATGAGTGAATATGCGCCCGAGATGAGCGCTTGGCTGGCTATAATGGCTGCACAGATGGACAGAGCCATCAGGGCAAAACGGGCCGATCCCTCAGGCGCCAGGGCTAGAAACGGATTATCCACCGCACCGCCTCGGGCGATGACGTTGGCTCCCTGACCGAAGTAATTGAGCGTAAGTCCAGGTAACACGACTGCGTACCATCCCGTGTTGATGGCGCGGCGCCCAAAATGCCCCATGTCGGCGTACAGGGCTTCTACGCCGGTGACGGCCAAGACCACGGAACCCAGCAAGACGGTAGCCTCCTTGGGATGTTGCAACAACAGGTTGATCCCGAGCAGGGGATTAAGCGCCTGCAACACGACCGGATTTTTCAACACGTGCCACAACCCGAGGCTACCCAACACCGCAAACCAGAGCAACATCACGGGTCCGAAGATACGCCCGATGAATTTGGTGCCATGATGTTGAAAAGCGAACAGGCCGACCAAAATCGAGATCGCGATCGGTAATACGTAATGCTCCACCCCGGGCCATACCTCCTTGATCCCCTCGGTGGCCGAAAGTACGGTCATCGCCGGCGTTATAATCGCCTCGCCGCACAGCATCGCGGCGCCGGTCAGTACCACGAGCACGCCCACACTCAACACCTTCGAGCCTGAGCGGTCTAATTGACTCAGTGATAACAGCGCAAAAATACCGCCTTCCCCGCGGTTATCTGCCCGCAACACGAAAAACGTATACTTCAGGCTCACCACCAACACCAAGGACCAGAAAATGAGCGAGAGCACACCGAGCACCGCCTGGGCGTGTTCACCGGGCGGCAGCGCATGCAGACACTCCTTAATCGTGTAAAGCGGGCTCGTGCCGATGTCGCCGAAGACGACTCCCAACGCGCCGAGCGTGAGACCAGCTTTGGCCGTGATACCGAGGGACGCAGGCGCGGGTGTGCTCATTGACGGGTTCCAAGATGGTCCCAGCGCGGGGTGACTCCAAGCTGTTTTAGCTCTCGACGCGAATGTTGCTTGCTTTTGCGTTTCCGGGTGGACGCGACCTCGACAAACGCCCGTCCGCGGCTAAGTTGCGCGCATGAGTCTTGTTTGGCAGCAGGTCAAAACATTCACCGATATCCGCTACGAGAAGGCCGATGGCATCGCCAAGGTCACGATCAACCGGCCGGAGAAGCGCAACGCGTTTCGCCCCGAGACGATCATGCAAATGTATGAGGCGTTCATCGATGCGCGCGAAGACCCGACCGTCGGCGTCGTGCTGCTCACCGGTGCCGGCCCGCACACCGACGGCAAATACGCCTTCTGCGCCGGCGGCGACCAAAGCGTGCGCGGTCATGCCGGCTACGTCGGCGGCGATGGCGTCCCCCGCCTCAACGTCCTCGATCTCCAAAAACTCATCCGCTCCATGCCCAAGGTCGTCATCGCCCTCGTGGCTGGTTACGCCATCGGCGGCGGCCATGTGCTCCACCTCGTCTGCGACCTCACGATCGCCGCCGACAACGGCATCTTCGGCCAAGTCGGCCCGCGCATGGGCAGCTTCGACGGCGGTTTCGGTTCCAGTTATCTGGCGCGCATCGTCGGCCAAAAGAAAGCCCGCGAAATCTGGTACCTCTGCCGCCAATACGACGCCGCGCAGGCGCTCGAGATGGGCCTCGTCAACACCGTCGTCCCCGTCGCCCAACTCGAGGCCGAAGGCGTGAAATGGGCCAAGGAAATCCTCGGCCACAGCCCGCTCGCGATCCGTTTACTCAAGAGCGCCTTCAACGCCGAGCTCGACGGCCAAGCCGGCATCCAAGAACTCGCCGGCAACGCCACGCTACTCTATTATATGAGCGACGAGGCGAAGGAATTTCACTCCGCCCAACGCGAGAAACGCAAACCCGACGCCCGCAAATTCCCTTGGTTGCCCTGACCGCGCCCTCCGCCGCGCCGGGCGCGCCCCTTCTTTCCGATGAAAATTACCCCACCTCGGCTGAAGTTGATCCTCCTGGTTCTCGCCGTCGCCGGTTTTGCTGGCGCCGCCGAACATCAGACCGTCGCTCGGGAGCGGCATGGCTGATACAGAGGTCAGGCCCCAGCAGCGAGCCGAGCAAAGCGAAGATTTTGAAGGTGGATTTCATGGATAGCGGTTTGTGACGTTTCTAGCCACGAACGTTTTAGTGAAATCATAGGCCAAGGCGTAAAGCAGGGAGCTGTGTCTTCAAAAACGAACGGCTTTCCGCCGGTTCTCGATTTAGTGGATGATTTGTTTTTCGGCGACCAAGCGTTCCTGTAATACTGAATAGGCTACATCCTGTACGCTCACGTTGGCATCGATTGCGACACCAGCGGCAATCGCCGCGCTGTGGCCCAGCGCCATAAAAACCGGTTCCATCCGGATGGAGCCATGGGCGACATGGCTGGCCGAAAGACAGACAGAAACTAATAGATTTTCACATTCACCACGACGCGGAACGATGGAGCGGTAAGCGATACCATAGGGCTTGGGTGGAACGCGCCAGATCACGCCGTCACTCACAACGTAGCCTTTTTCAGTCACGTAGTGCTGCACGACATGTGAATCCATGCCGAATGATCCGAGAGCGACGGGATCCGTCGCTGAGCGTTTTCCTTCACAGTTGAGCTGCGTCATGACGTAATCGGAAACCATTCGGCGGGCTTCACGGATATAGATCATCCACGGCCAACCGCCATTGTCCGTAAACTCGTCTTTGCTTAACCCGTACCCCGCGACCTGTTCGCGAATTTTTACCGGCACGCGCGGGCTGTGAGCGAGGGTCCAAAGAAAACCGCGGATGTAGTTTTGATGTTCGTGCTCGATCTCGCGACGTCGTTGGTAACTCGCTTCAGGGTAATCCCAGTTGGCCCCAGGTAAGTCGGAGCCTACAGCGTGCATGTTGTTCCAGTCCACCTTTGAGCCGGTGCCGGCGAGGGGCTCGATTAAAGCGGGCAGACGGTCATCACCGGCCTCGAAATTACGCAGAAGTAATTCGTGATCGATGGCACGGTATCCTGAAGGCTTTTCTATCGGAATACGGAGTGCGGCATCGGTAGTGAGGCAGACTCGGTAGTTGTAGGCTTGAATTTTGCGGTCGCCTTGGCCGTTGGTGAGCCCGTCGATTTGAAAAATATAAGGCAGGAGTCCGCTGCTTGGGTTACCCGGTTCCACATAAGGATCCACGTTCTTCACGAAGTGATCCTTGTCGCGTTGCGTGTAGTGGACGCGCGGTTGGGTGTCCCCGCGTCTGACTCCGGCCATGTCTTCGCCGTATTGTTTTTCGGTTTCGCGCCCGACCGTGTAGGTTACGCCTGCGGCCGCCATGAGGTCGCCAACATAGGTCGCATCGATAAACATCCGGCCTCGGTAAGTTTTGCCGCTGAGCGTTGTGATTGCGGTGATGCGTTTGCCAGACATCGTCACGCCCTGACCTGGGGTGCGGTTGAGTTGTTCGTTGAACACGACGGTTACGCCGGCATCGGCGATCATTTTTTCGAACACACGTTGACCGGCGTGCGGTTCAAAACTGCGAATATATTTTGCACCGTACGCTGCAGCGATTGCATCGTAAAACTCGGACGCAATGCCACCAAATGTGCCGCGTTTACCCAAGAAATCGCTCGCACCGAGTCCGCTGGCGCTCATTCCGCCGACGAAGTGGGTGGGATTAACTAAAACGACCGAGCGTCCTTGCCGTTTGGCCGCGATGGCGGCTGTTACTGCGCTGGAGGAATCACCGTAAATCACGAGGTCATAAACGGGTGCGACATTCTGTGCTGCCAAACCTTGGGTAAGGAGAAGGGTAAGGATAAATCCGGCTAGGAATTTTATGCTCAAGTTCATGGTATGAGAGGGCTGATTATAGGGGCTTGGTGCGTAACTTGCCGCACCAAGGTAGCAGATGACGACCAGTGAAATCCATGGACAACTGAGTAAAATTTTGTACTTTTGCGTCTCATGCGACGGGCCAAGTCACGCGGTAAAAAAGTGGTAGCCAAGCGGTCTGGTGCAGAGATCGGGTCGCCCTGCGTATGTCGTGGAGGCATGTTTCAATTTGCCGCGCAGCAAAATTTTACCAACGGGTGCGTGCAGAGTAGGGCGCTCTTTTGGTGTAAAAGCGGACGAGGTGAGTTTGTGGTGGATGGTGCGAATTACCGTTTGGAACCGAATGATTTGTATTTATTGCCGTGGAATCGACAGATCACCTATCTACCCTCGGCGCAGGAGCCGATGTACACGGCTCACGTGCACATTGTGCCTTGGTATCGCAACGGGGCGAAGTGGGTGCCAAATGTGCCCCATGAGATAGATGACGCAGAGTTTGATTCACCGGATCGCAGGGATGTTTGCTGGCCTAAATTGGAGGGAGTGGTGCGCTTACATACCCAAATTGACGAACCCCTGGGTCGCTTGATCGATTATTCCATCCGCTGGTTCTTACAATCCAAGCGAGATGAATCTGAAGCGCGTTCAATCGGGCATTTGCTGGTGGCTGAAATTTTACGAGCAACAGAAAGTTTCGGGGCACCGCCAACCACCAGTCGACCCGAAGAATTGAACCGACTACTCGTACATATTGATCGAGGTTTTCATCTCGCCCCGCGGGTGGATGATTTAGCCGCGATCATAGGTAAAAGTCGTTCCCATGTGCTGAAATTATTTCGTCGGCATCTGAGTGTTTCGGCCAAAGGTTATGTGATCGGTCGTCAACTGCAGGAGGCGCGTGAGTTGTTGCTCAGAACCGCACAGCCGGTGTCTGAGATCGGTAAGGCGGTGGGTTTGCCTGATCCCTATCACTTTTCTAAGTTGTTTAGGCGTCACACGGGTTTATCGCCACGCGATTATCGCGCTCAACACGGGCCTTTTTCCAAGCCGCCTAAGCCTTCGAATCATAGCGCGCAGGTTTGATTAGCCTCCGCATAAAGGTAATGCGGGAATTCACCGAATTGGTGCGATCAGAGATTGCGAGTATCTCTGATCGCTATCTGCGCTGCCTTTCTGGTCGGAGTTTAGACCAACGCCAAGAAAGCGGCGTTCGTCGCTACATCTGGTTCAGAAATCGATGGTGGTCGAAAACGGAAATTCTTGGTGCCGCCCCAACCGGGACAAATTGCCGCACTCAGAAACTAACTGTGGTGGTGATACTCAGTTTGCGCGGGGAGTTGAGCCATTGCGCGTACCGGAGCGTGCCGTTGGTCGCTCGGACGAGATAGACGACTTCATTTGCGTCCATCAGGTTGGAAACGTTGATCTGAAGGGAGGTGCGGATTTTCCCGATCGGCTTGAACCGGTAGGTACCGAACAGATCGTGCAGGAGGCGGTCGGGAGAATAAAACATCTTCCGTTTGTTTGCGTCGGCGGCGTCCGTATACATGTAGCCGCGCTGGTTGTGGCGCAGGCTGCTGCTGAGGCCGACGACAAGTCCGCGGAGCTTTCCTTCGTTGAACTGATAGCGGTTGATTAGGCTGTAGCTTTGTTCGGCGTAACCGAAGGTTTTCTCGCCGGAGCGACGGACGATCAGGCTGCCGCCGGAGGGCGAGACGAAACCGAGTTGGTGGTCGCTGAGCGGGAGTCCGGTGACAGCCGTGCCGACGCCGGGAGTGAGGAGCCCAAGCAGTTGGGCGTTGAGGATCTGGCCGGACTCGATGTCGAGCTGGGCGGCGTAAGGGCTGTTCGGATCCTTCATCATCGCGATGGAGAGTGGAATCCGGGCCGAGGCCGGGTTGCTCGGGTCGGACGGAACGAGCAGAGGTGTGACGGATCCGCCCGGGGTGGCGCGGACGCCTACGACCGTCTGACCGCCGACGGTGGTGGTATTGAATTGGTCGTTGTAGAATTGCGGCAGGTCGACGTCGGTGCGCTCGCTGCCGTTGGCGGTGGCGAAGTTAATGCGGATTTCCCAGCCGCGGGTCGGGCGCGCGGAGAGCGTGAGGTTGTAACCGTCGGACGTCTTGCTGTAGGTGTAGGAGGGTCCGCCGTTGCGGCCGTTGATGCCGTCGGGATCAACGTCATTCCGGTTGCCGATTGTGGCGGTGAAGTTCTGGGCCTCAGACTGATAGTAATTGAAATTGCCCGAAACCCGGTCCTGCCAGAGCCCGAACTTCAGGCCGATGTCTTTGCTCACGCCTTTGCCGGGAGGAAGGGGTTGATTGTAGATGTCGCGCGTGGTGTCGAAGTTGATTTTGGCGTTGGTGGCGTAATTAAACGAGACGCGCACGCCCTTCAGGGGGGTGTCGACTACGGCGCCGGTCGTCAGGCTGTCGTAGCTGATGGGACCGCGCTTTAGACCCACATTTCTGCGGAGGCCGCTCGCTTCCTCGGTCCGGTAACCGACCATCGTATCGATCCGCCCCTTCCACCATTCGCTGAACACGCTCAGACCACTGCTGCGCTCGTTGACGTCCTCTTGGGAATAGCCTCCGACGGTGCTCTGGCCGGTGGTCGGGTTGATCGGTCCGGAGAGACCGAGGGGGTTGCCCGCAGTGGGAGGGACGGCACCTGGAAAAATCAGCGGTTGGGAGACGTAAGTTTTGCCGTTGGGATGCACGAGCGAAGAGAAGGGCCATTTTTTGCCCCCGACGAGCCCCGTGGGATTGATGGGGACCCAGAACGACGGAATAGGGATGCGACCGAGGTCGGCCACGGTGATCAGAGCTGGGTTCACGGGCGCGTTGCCGGACGCGTCGGCCTCATAAAATCTCCACTGGTCTTGATTCGTCCAAGACTCCATGTCCTGAAAAAACGCGCTGGCTTGGTGGGATCCCCAGCGACCGAGGTTCTTTTGGTAGGCCAGGGCGGCGCGGTAGCCGCGGGCTCCGGTATGAAATGGATTCAAGACCGGGAAGTTCATATTGAACGCCCATTTCGTGCCGATCAGTCCGGTCGCCGGATCCGCGTAAAGGTTGCCGGCCGCCCCCGGGGCAAAGATCGAATTGTTCGTCGGGCTCAGCGCGTTGTTGACGCGCGCGTCGTGGCCGTAGCGCACCTGCAGGCCGAGGCCCTCGGCGAGCTTGGCTTCGGCGACCACCGACCTACTGAGATTCTTAAAAGCAAAGGCGTAGTAGGGGCCGAAGAGCGTATCGGCTTTCGTGACATCAATGAGTCCGTCGGTCAGCGCACTTGCATTCGGGAAGGCCGCCAGGTAGCGGGTGCTCTGGTTGTCTACCCGCTCCCCCGTGGGTAGTAGCTGCGTGAGCGGGGCGCGCACGGTGCCGGAGTTGGGATAGGTGGTGTCGCGGATCAAGTGGCGCCACTCACCGCGAATCTCGAGGTTTTTCCATGGCCGAACGGTCGTCGCTAGGGTCAGACCTTCGTTTAATTGGCGGTTGGCGGGGCGAAAATATTTAGTGTCGCCGTGGACTGCGTTGATGCGAAAGCCCCAATATTTGAAGCCGGCGCCGAAATCTAGGGTGTAGCGGCGGCTGCCCTCGGAATCTCCACCCGCGGTGAAGCTGCCCTGCTGCCTGCGGCCTACGAGCGCACGTTTGGAGTTGGTGGTGATGACGCCGCCGGCATCACCGGAGCCAAAGAGCAGTGAATTGGAGCCGCCGAGTGCATCGACTCGCTCGACGTCGAAGGAGTCCATCAGTGCAGTGTCAGCCCGGAGGAAGCCGTCACGCCGGGGGTTGTTGATGGTGAGCCCGCGCATGGTCATGCTTTTCGGGTCCTGCCGGTCCCCTTCGAGGTCGCCGCGAACTTCCTCGTTGCCGCCGGCGATAATGGCGGAGCCGAGACCACCGAGCTTCGACAACATTTCCGTCATGTCGACCACGCCCAACTCGTCCATGAGTTGCCTGTTAAACACCTTGGCATCGAGGGCGGTCTTGCCGAGGGCTACATTGGTGCCGGTGATGGAATTGGTGTTCGTGGCCTGGTAGGTGTCGGAGGCGTCAACGGAAACCTCAAAGGGTGTGAGGTTGATGATTTCATTTGTCGTGCCGGCAGCTTCCGCCGCGTTCTTGGCCGCCAGCTCGTCGGGATCTAGGCGACCGTTCTTGTTCTTGTCCCACCTGGCGAGGGCAGCTGGATCGACCGGGTTTGGTGCGATTTGGGCGGAGCCGACCGTGGCGAGAATTGCGCATTCGAGTGCGATGACGACGCGGCGAAACGAGAGCGGGATCTTCATGTTGGGGTGAGGTGTAGGGGGGCTTTCTGGGACGAGACGGCCCGGCTGCGCTCCGCTAGTAAAGTGGAGAAATGCTCAAATTTTTGTACTTTTGCATTTCATGACAAGGGACTCGCTCGGGCCGGTCTCGTGGTTGGGGCGCGTCAGATCTGAAGCCTGCAAGTTCGCGCCGAAGCCCTTTCGTGCGGGAAATGGGATCTTACCTATCCGACGCCGAACACCGGCCAGCCGATTAACCAACATCGTCCACGCACTGCCCCAACTACAAAACGCATTGCCCCAATGGGGACGTGCGTTGCCCCATTGTTAGGATGCATTGCCCCATTGGGGATAAGCTTTGCCCCAACTGAAAAACGCATTGCCCCATTGGGGATAAGCTTTGCCCCAACTGAAAAACATATTGCCCCATAGGTGCGACGCGTTTCCCCAAAGATAAAACGCTTCGCAATCGAGTTAAACTCGTCGGGAAC
>CAJAFD010000086.1 GCA_903938935.1 uncultured Opitutia bacterium | reverse complement strand
GGGAGTGCGACGGCTTCGGCGGCGCGAACCGAGGTAAGGCCAACGCAGCAGGCGAGAAGGAGCGACGAGAAGCGCATGATAAATAAAATCACTCAGGCACAAGTTCGGGGACAATGGGACGGCCGACGTTGCGGCGGATAGATTCGAGATTTTCGCGGATGAGCGCGCCCATGGATTCACAGCGCAGGTAGGCGTCGCGGCCGTAGTGGTCGGCGAGACCGGCGCGGAGTTCGTGGATCTTTTCAGGTGGAGAGATCGAGTCGCCACTCATGGTGTGCAGGAGCAAGCTCAGTCGTTCCGAGGCGAGGCTGGCGCGTTGGAGCAAGAGCGTCTGTTCCTCGCGCTGGTACTGGTTGGCGGTTTCGGTGCGAAGGTGCTTAGCGCAGAAAAGCGTGAGCTCGGTGTTTTCCTTAAAAAACTGCGGGAGGTAAAAATTCTTCCGGCTGTTATAACTTTGTTGGTCGAAATCCATGGCGCGGATGCGCACCTGCCAGTCGTCAAAATCGGGCGTCAGCTGGACCACGAAATTGTAGCTACGCATGTCACCGAGCAGCCGGACAAAGCAGCGCTCGTTGAATTTCACGAGTTCTTTGGCGACCCGGATCGGGCGTAGTTCGGGGCGCTTCAACCATTGGTCGATGAAAACGTCGCCGGGCAGGCCGATGATGTGCTCCTCAATGAGGGTCGAGCCGTGAGTGATGAAATTCAGACGATTGGGCGAGAGGAGGTGTTCGAGCTCGAGGCCGTAGATGCGGGAGGCGTCGGCTTTTTTGACGTAAAAATAATCCTGATTATCGTTGTACGCATTGACGATTCGAATGCGAAACGGCGTGGAGTTCCCGAAGGTGCAGTAGTCGATGCGGTCCACGTAAAGGTGGCTCATCACGGAGAGATCGCCGTCAACCTTGAGCAGAGCGTAAACGAGTTTCAGCGCCTCGTTGAGTTCGCGCATCTCGGCGCCGTCGTAGATGACGGTGTCCCAGAGCGTGGGTGCGCCTTTGTCATCCGTGAGCGGGATTACCTCCTGAAAAGCGCGGAGGCGTTCGTAAGTGACGGAGAGATCGCGCTCGCGTTTGTAGCGACGCAGGTAGCCGAGCAAATCTGGGCTGACGGGAAAGGTCGGTTTTTTCCGCGTCAGGGTGTTGGGCATAGCGGGAGGATGAGCGCGCAGGGCAAAGACGTTTATTGAACAACAACGGTCGCGTTCTCGACGATCGCGGCATAGGTGTAGCCGCTGCCGAAATCACGGTCGGTCGTGAGCTTGCCGGTGACGAGCACGAGGTCGCCGACTTTGACTTCGGCGTTCGTTGTGACGGTGAGGTCGTTGGTGCCCTCGCCGCCGGAACCGTCGCGGAGATGCAGCCAATTTTTACCGAGGATCTGCGCATTGTATTTCACGACGCGAGCGCGGATGGCGATCGGTTGCCCGGCGAATTTATTTTTTCCGGTCAGGATTTCCGCGACGGTTTGGCCGTTGGGTGCGCGCGGGATATTGGCGAGATTTGAGGCCTTCGGGGCAGCCGCAGCGGCACCGTTAGCGGGGGTGGTTGGGGCGAGCGCGGGTTTTCCGTTCACGCGGACGTTGCCGCTGAAGTAGACGACGTCGAAGGTGCGGTTGAGCGTTTTGCTGCGGTAGTCGTTCATCGGCATGGCGTCGGCCACCGCGAGAGTGTCGCCGGTTTTTACGATGAATTGCGGAGCGGCGACCCAAGCTTTCGCCGCGCCCGTGTCGATGAGCGCGTACGTGTAGGTGGCGGCGTCCATCGTCTCCACGACCTTGCCGGTGAAATTACCCGCGGCGGCAGCAGCGGCGGTCGTGTTGGTGGCTGCGGCGTGCACGGGTGTGAGGTGAATCGTCGTGAGTAAGGCGACAGCACCGAAGGTAAAAATAGATTTCATGGGTGTAGATTAGTTGAAGGAGTGAGGTTCGCAAGCGGGGCGGCCAGCAGGCGTTCGCAAATGGCGAGGAGGCGGGCGCGGAGGGGCTCGCCGCGGGTCGCGAAGGTGCGTTGATGCTGTTCGTATTCGGCGCGGCCAGCGGGCGTTTCGATTGCGATGGGCGGGTAGCCGAGCGCGGCAAGATCATACGGACTGGCGCGCATGTCGATTTCGCGGATGGCGCAGGCGAGTTCAAAGGCGTCGGCTACGAGCTCGCTCGGGGTGAACGGCGCAAGTTTGAAGGCCCACTTGTACAGATCCATGCCGGCGTGAAGGCAGCCGCGTTGTTCGTGTTGCGAGACGGTTTCGCGGGTGGGTTGAAGTTTGTTGAGCGGGCGGGCGGGCGCGGTGAAAAAGCGAAACGCATCGAAGTGCGTGCACGTGATGGGCGCGGCTTCGACGATGCGCGCCAAGGCTTCGGGCGGGTAACGTAGCGGGTAGGCGTTGTGGCGAATCTCGTCGGGCGTCTGGCGATAAACCATCGCCCATTCGTGCAAACCGAAGCAGCCGAAAAACGCCGGGCGCGTCTGCATCGTTTGCAGAAGATCGCGCAGCCATGTCACGAAGACACGGCGATGCACTGGCAACGCGCCGGGTTCGAGAGCGACGCCGCGGGTGCCGTCGTCGAGAGTGACCGTGCGGTACTCGGGCCAACGCAGAAAGGTTTCAGCCGCGGCGCCCGTGAGAACGACATCGGGGCCGGGATGCCAACGGCGAAGCCACGCGGCGCGGAAGGCGTAGTAACTAAAAAGAAAATCGTGCACCGGGTGTTTCTCGCCGCGGGAGGCGCGGGCTTGGTGCGGATCCGTCCAGACGCGCACCCGCGTTTCGTGAGCCGCTTGGCGGGCGAGCCAGTCGGATTCAGCGAGGATCACGGATGTGTTGACGGCGGCGGCAATCATTCCGGTAAAAAAAGTCCACCAAGGACGGCGGGGCGGCGCGCACCGGTCACCGCGGGAGCGTTGCCGGGAAGGGCGTGGCAGCGTTGGCGGGCGAGCCAAGCAAAAGCCAGGGCCTCGACCCAGTTGGCGGAAACGCCCAGCGCCTCAGTCGTAGCGACGCGATTGCCGGGCAAACGTGCGCGTAGGGCTTGAAGCATTACGGGATTACGCGCGCCGCCACCGCAGATGAAAACATCCGGCCGCGTGAGTTGCGGGAGAGATTCTATCGCCGCCGCAATCGTCTCCGCGGTGAGGGCGAGGAGGGTCGC
>CAJAFD010000085.1 GCA_903938935.1 uncultured Opitutia bacterium | reverse complement strand
GGCGGGGTCAACCTCCGCATCCTCTCCACCGCCGAGGTCGAGCAAGCCGGTACCGGCAGTCTTTACTCATTCCTGAAAAAGATTCCCGAGGTCGGCGTCGGCAGTCTGGGCGAGAATCGGGTCAACACTTCCTCGCCTGGCACCGCCTCCGTCTCCCTCCGCGGCCTCGGCGCCAACTCCACCCTCGTACTTATTAATGGCCGCCGCGTCACCCCGGCGCCGTTTGCCCAAGGCGGCAGCGCTGCTGCCCTCGGCACCACCCAGTTCGTCGATCTTAACATGATCCCTGTCGACGCCATCGCGCGCGTCGAAGTCCTCAAAGACGGCGCGTCCGCCATCTACGGAGCTGATGCTGTGGCCGGCGTTTTCAACGTGATTTTAAAGGACAATATTCAGGGCTCCACGGTTCGCGCCTTTTATGGTGATTTTCCCGGCGGCATCGCCGCCAACACGTTCCGCGGCAGCGCCTACACCGGCGCCACCAGCGGCAAGCTTCGCGTCTTCGCCCTGACGAACTACATGCATCAGGCAAAAATCCAATACGGTGAACTCTCCCCGAAACTCACCGCCCTGGCTAACGGTTCTACCCCCGGAACCTTCGTGGTACCCGTCGGCGCAACCAACCCCATCACCGGTGCCGTGATTCCTGCCGGCACCGCCGCCGGCGCCCGCACCTTCACCGTTGATTTCTCCTCGGGCGCTTACCCACCGGTGTTCAACACCACCACGGCCACCGCCCCACAAAACCGCCACAACATCAACGAGGCCCTGACCCCGCAGCCCCGCGTCACGCGCTACGGCGCCCTCGCCACCGCCCGCTACGAACTCACTCCCTCGATCACCGCCTACGGCGAGGTAAACTACCAGACGAATACCAACCTCGAATACCTCTCTGCGGTCGCCATCAGCAATCTCAACTCCATCACCCTGCCCGCCAACGCCGCGTTCAATCCCTTCGGCGTGGACGTAGTCAATAACACCACGGTCGGAGCCACCATCGTTTACCGTTTCCTCGAAGCCGGTCCCCGCGCGACCGAGACCACCAACACCTTCAAACGCCTCGTCGGCGGTCTGAAAGGCAAGTTTGGCAACACCTGGATCTGGGATTCCTCCGTGCTGTATAATGTCGCAAACTCCAAGAACGAACTCCCCAGCGGTTGGCTCTCCCAGTCCGGCGTCAACGCCGCCCTCGCCGACACCAACCGCGCCACGGCGCTTAACCTTTTCACCAACCCGACCCGCGGCATCGTCAACTCTCCCGCTGCGATTGACCGGATCCGCTCCCAAGCCACCCGCGAAGCTTACACCGAGCTCGCGTCCTTCAACGCGCAGGCCAACGGCTCGCTCTACTCCCTGCCGGCCGGAGCCCTCAACCTGGCCACCGGCATCGAAGCCCGCGAGGAACGTTTCCGCGACAAACGCGACCAAGACCAACTCATCGGCCAAGGCACCCCTGTGCCCCAATCCAAAGGCTCCCGCCGCGTCCAGGCTCTTTACACCGAGTTCAGCCTGCCGCTCACCGCGCCGTCACAAAAAATCCCGGTCCTCTCGACTTTCGAGCTCAACGCCGCCGGCCGCGCCGAGCGCTATAGTGACGCCGGCTTCACCAACACTGCCGTCCCCAAGGTCGGCTTCCGCTGGCAGCCGTTTGATTCACAGATCTCCTTCCGTGGCTCGTGGGGCAAGGGCTATCGCGCCCCGTCCCTCGCCGAGCTCTATCAGCCCCAAAGCACCGGTAACTTCTTCAACATCCCCGATCCCCTCCGCGCCGGCCGACCCGGTTCCAACGTCAACGACTCCGCCACGGGCCTCCGCATCATCACCTCCGGCGGCAATCCCAATCTGAGCCCCGAGAAATCGGAATCGCGCAACTACGGCATGCTTCTCCAGCCGAAATTCCTCAAAGGCCTTTCCCTCAGCGTGGATTACTACGAAGTTGAAGTCCGCGACCGCATCGGATCTCCCGCCACCGCCGCGATCATCCTCGCCAACCCGACGCTCTTTCCGGGCTTCGTCGACCGCGCCGCCCCCACCGCCAGCGACACCGCCAATAACCTCCCTGGTGAAGTCCTCCGCATCCGCACCGTC
>CAJAFD010000084.1 GCA_903938935.1 uncultured Opitutia bacterium | reverse complement strand
TCGATCAACTTCTGATTATCGTGCGCGTGCAGGCCGATGCTCGGTTCATCGAGCACGTAGATCACGCCGATTAGACCCATGCCAAGCTGCGTCGCGAGACGGACGCGCTGCGACTCGCCGCCGGAAAGCGTCGCGTAATCACGCTCGAGCGTGAGGTAACCGAGGCCTGTTTCCAAAAGAAAATGTAACCGCTGCTCGATGCCCACGACCACATCTCCGAGCGCCGGATTTTCCCGATACGCCGCCAACAACTCGCGCGCGAAGGCGTGCGCCTCGCCGATGTCGAGTCGCATGAATTCCGGAAACGTGCGGCCCGCCACGCGCACCGCGCCGCTGCGGGCGTTGAGCCGGGCGCCGTGACATTCCGGACATTCGCCGCTGACCATAAACGTCGTGAGCCGCGCGCGGAATCCCTCGCTGTCGGTGTGACGAAAACTTTCTTCGAGATCGGCGATCACGCCGGCAAACGGCATCGCCTTGGCCTCGCGCATGCGCCGGAGCTTGAAGGCAAACTCGCGCGGGCCGGCGCCGTGGAGAATCGCGTCGCGCGTTTTCGCCGGGAGGTCTTTCCAAGGCGTGTCGGCGTCGAAGGGCAACTGCTCGGCGAGCTGTTTGAGCAGCGCGTTGTGTTTAATGATGAGATTTTTTCCGCCGATGCGCCAGGGTTTGAGCGCGCCGCCGCGCACCGATTTTTCCGGATCGGCCACGATCAACTCCGGCACGAAGCGCAATTTCCGCCCGAGTCCGCCGCACGTGCCGCAAGCACCATCACTGTGATTAAACGAAAAATGGCGCGGGGTGAGTTTCTCGAAAATATCGCCACACAGTTCACACGCGAGCGATTGGCTGAGCGCCACTTCGCGCCACGGCGCGTCGGCGGTTTTTTGCGCGAGTACGATAGCGCGGTCTTTGCCCTCGCGAAACGCCAGCTCGAGGGAATCGGCGAGGCGGCTGCGTTGATCAGCGCCCGCCACGAGGCGGTCGATCACGAGCTCGACGTTCATCTCTTTCGTGCCGACGCCGGTCGGGATAAGTTTCGGATCGTCGAGGTTTTTAATTTCGCCGTCGAGGCGGACGCGTTGAAAACCACGTTGGCGCACGCGCGGCAATTCATCGCGGAGCACAGCGGGCTTCGCGCGCATGAAAGGCGCGAGCAAGACGACGCGTTCGCCCGGACATTCCGCGAGGACGCGTTGGACGTTGTCGTCGAGCGAGCGCTGGACGACACGACCGCCGTCTTTGGGACAAGTTTGCGCACCGGCGAGCGCCCAGAGCAATTGGGCGTAGTCGGCGATTTCGGTGACCGTGGCGATGGTGCTGCGCGGGGAACCGCCGCCCGTGCGTTGCTCGATGGCGAGGACGGGGGAAAGACCGTGGATGAAATCAACGTCCGGTCGCTTGAGTTGGTCGAGCACTTGGCGCGCCTGCGTGGACAGGCTTTCCATGTATTTACGGTAGCCTTCCGCGTAAATCGTATCGAAGGCCAACGACGATTTGCCCGATCCGCTCGGCCCGGTGATGACCACGAGTTTCCCGCGCGGCAGCCGAAGATCGAGGTTCTTCAGGTTATGCTCGCGGGCGCCTTTGACGTGGATGTGGGTGGCGGCCTGCATGAAGTGAAGCGCAGCTTAAGCATCCGCGGCCCGGGTCAACGCCCTAAGCAATCCTTCGCCCTGATCCGGCCAAATTCGGCCTTGATGCCGCAATGGGGGATACATTTTATGACATGGTCATTTCCCCTAATGCCAGACCGTCCGCTGACCTTGTGAGCGGCCGTGTTAAATATTCCGATCAACCCTAGCGGCTATAAAACCCTTTTTATGAACCACGTCTCACTGAACCGTATCGTCTCCGCCCGCCGCTTAGGCGTGACGGCCGTCGCCGCCCTCGCGATTTTTGCCTCCTCCACGACGGGGCACGCCTTCCAATTCGCTTACGGCGAGCTCAAGGGCAGCTTCGACTCCACCGTCTCGGTCGGCGCCATGTACCGCCTGCAAGATCCCAGCGCCGTCTACTTCGCCACGTCGAACACCTACGATGGCATCCCCGGCCTGCAAACCTCCGTCAACACCGACGATGGTAACCTCAATTACAAGAAAGGCTGGGTCTCCCAGCTGCTCAAAGGTTCCCATGACCTCGAGCTGCGCTATCGCAATTTTGCTGGCTTCGCCCGCGGCTATTATTTCCGCGACCTCAAGGCCGAGGACACCGCCCGCACGGACCTGGGTTACCAAGCCAAAGACCGCGTCGTCAGCGGCGCCGAGCTGCTCGACGCGTACGTCCTCGCCAAATTCGAAGCCGCCAACAACATCCCGGTCGACCTGCGCTTCGGTCGCCAAGTCCTTAGTCTGGGCGAAAGCACCTTCATCCCGAACGGCATTAACGTCGTTAACCCCGTCGAACTCTCCAAACTCCGCGTCCCCGGCGCCGAGCTAAAAGAAGCTTTCCTGCCCGTTAACATGCTCAAGGCCTCCATCGGCCTCACGAAAAATCTCACCGTCGAGCCCTTCTGGCTGCTCGAATTCCGACGCAACGAACTCGAACCCGCCGGCACGTATTTCTCGACCAACGATTTCGCCAGCCGCGGTGGTAGAAATGTTTTCCTGGGCTTCGGCTCGCTCTCCGACAGCGGTACCCTTGGCGTGATCCCGCGCGACTACGATCGCGAAGGCAACAACTTCACCCAGTATGGCGTCGCGGCTCACTACCAAGCCCACGCGCTGAACGACACCGACATCGGTTTCTACTACGCTAAATACCATAACCGCTCGCCCTTGATCAGCGCCCGCACGCCGACCAGCGCCATCAACACCGACCTCACCGGTCCGCTGACGGCTGTCTTCATCCGCGCCGGACTTCCCGCGGCCACCGCCGCCGCCCAAGCTGCCGGCATTTACCAACTCATCGTCGTATCCCAGACCAATCCGGCCGCCCTTAACGCCACCCAAATTGCCACCCTGCAAGCTCCCTCCACCCAGGCCGCCATTAACGGCGCGAGATCCATCGCGCTCCTCACCGCTGCCGCCACCGGCCGCTACTTCACCGAGTATCCCGAGGGTGTCGACATGTACGGCCTCAGCTTCAACACCTCCCTCGGCAAAACCGGTATCTCTTGGCAGGGCGAAGTCTCCTACAAGAAAGATCAACCCCTCCAAATTGACGACGTTGAAATCCTCTTCGCCGCACTCTCGACCCTCAATCCGGCCTTCGGCGCCAACAACCAAGTCGGCAATTACCTCGGCCAATACGGCCGCGAAATTTCGGGTTTCCGCCGCCACTCCGTCACCACCGCCCAGACCACCCTCACCAAAGTCTTCGGCCCCGTGCTCGGCTCGCAACAATTCACCCTCCTCGGCGAAGTCGGCGGCGTGTGGGCCAACCTGCCCTCGAAAGACGTGCTGCGCTACGACGGTCCGGCCACCTTCACCAGCGCCAACGCCGCTACCATGGTGAACACCGGCAACGGCGCTTATCCCGCCACCCCCAGCGAAGCCTTCGCCGATAAATTCTCCTGGGGCTACCAAATCGCCGGCCGCCTCGATTACACCAACGTTTTTGCCAACGTAAACGTGTCCCCGTCGTTCGCCTTAACCCACGACGTCAAAGGCAACACACCCCTGCCCCTCGGCAACTACGTGTCCGAACGCAAGAGCACCAACATCGCCGTCGAGTTCACTTACCAAAACGCTTGGGCCTTCGAAATCCGCTACGTGAACTTCTTCGACGCCGGTCGCTACAACCTGCTCTCCGATCGCGACTACGTCTCCACCACCATCAAATACTCCTTCTAAAAAACCCCGCAGCCACGACGAACCCCTGCCACTCCGATGAAAAAAAACCACCTCCTCGCGTCCCTGTTCGCCCTCATCGCCCTCAACGTCCACGCTGCGGTTAAACCCTCCGAAGCCGCCCGTCTGGGCGCCGATCTCACCCCCCTCGGCGCCGAGACCGCCGGCAATGCCGACGGCACCATCCCCGCTTGGAACGGCGGCATCCTCACCCCGCCCGCGGGCTACAAAGTCGGCGATCACCACCCAGACCCGTTCGCTGCCGATAAACCCCTCTACACGGTCACACCGTCCAACCTCGGCCAATACGAATCCAAACTCACCGCCGGCTCGGTCTCGCTACTCAAAGCCTACGCCGACTACAAACTCATCGTCTACCCCACCCGCCGCAGCGCCAACGCCCCGCAGCGCATCTACGACGCCACCAAAGCCAACGCCATCACCGGCACCCTCGCCAATAACGGTAACTCGTTCGAAAACGCTCTCACCGGCATCCCATTCCCCTTGCCCGCCAGCGGCCTCGAAGTGATGTGGAATCACCTCGCCCGCTACCGCGGCGTCTCCGCTTCTCGCCACATCGCCCAAGCCGCCCCCACGCGCAGCGGTAGCTACACGCTCGTCCAATTTGAAGACGAATTCCTCTTCAACTACGCCCGCCCCGACGTCACCGCCGCCCAGCTCGAAAACATTCTCGTTTATTACAAACAAGCCGTCACCGCCCCCGCTCGCCAAGCCGGCACCATCCTTCTCGCCCACGAGACGCTCGACCAAGTAAAAGAAAAACGCAGCGCCTGGGTCTACAACACCGGCCAACGCCGCGTGCGCCGCGCCCCCGATGTCGCGTACGACAACCCCGGCACCGCCGCCGACGGCATGCGCACCAGCGACCAATTCGACATGTATAACGGCGCCCCCGACCGCTACGACTGGAAGCTCGTCGGCAAGCGCGAGATGATCGTTCCCTACAACTCCTACAAACTCCACAGCGACTCGGTTAAATACGCCGACATCCTCAAGCCGCTCCACCTCAACCAAGACCTCGCCCGCTACGAACTTCACCGCGTGTGGATCGTCGAAGCCACCCTCAAGCCCGGCGCCTCGCACATCTACAAACGTCGCACGTTCTACGTCGACGAAGACTCCTGGCAAATCCTCGCCGTCGACCAATACGACTCCCGCGACCAGATGTGGCGCGTCTCCGAAGCGCACTGCGTCAATTACTACGACGCCCAAGTTTTCTGGAGCACCCTCGAAGCGCACACCGATCTGATCGCCGGTCGCTACCTGGTTGTCGGTCTGGACAACGAAAACGCCATGCACGACTTCAGCATTAAGCGCACCCCCGCCGATTACACTGCCGACGCTCTCCGTCGCGACGGTATCCGCTAAGGTCGGGCCGGACCACCGGTCGGCCCATTCGCGCCACCCGTTTTGCACCAGCGCTTCATGCCACCTCGTTCCCTCACCGGGTGGAGCCCGATTTTACCATCGGGCTTTTTTCGCGCCGTCTTTTTTGCCGCGCTGGTCGTGAGCACCCGTGCCGCCGATATCGCACCACGGATGCTCCTCCTCGCCGGTGCCCAACCCACCGCGACCAACCTCATCGCCGTCGGCGAACGCGCCACCATCCTGCGCTCCGCCGATAACGCGCGCACCTGGCAACCCGCCTCACTACCCGCCGGTCTCACGGCCACGCTCACCGGCCTCAGCTTCGGCCCCGACGCCACCCACGCTTGGGCGGTCGGCCACGACGCGATCATCCTCGCCAGCAGCGACGCCGGCCGCACGTGGCAAAAATCCTGGCAAAGCGAAAACCTCACCGAATCTTTTCTCGACGTCCTCGCCGTCGATGCCCGCCACATCATCGCCATCGGCGCCTACGGCCTCTACGTTGAAACCATCGATGGCGGCACCACCTGGCAGCGCCGTAAAATCCTGAGCGACGACCTCCACCTCAACCGCCTCACCCGCGGTTCCACTGGCACGCTCTATCTCGCCGGCGAACGCGGCACCTTGCTCCGCTCCAAGGATGCCGGCGCGACCTGGCAACCTATCGAAGCCCCCTACGACGGTTCTTTCTACGGCATCCTCCCGCTCGCTCAAAACACCCTGGTCGCCCACGGCCTGCGCGGCCGCCTCTACCGCACAGACGACGACGGCCGCACTTGGGGTCTCATCTCCGTCCCCGACCGCGTCCTACTAGCGACCGCGCTCAAAGTTAAAAACGACACCGTCCTCTTCGCCGGCCAGGCCCGCGCCTTTTTTGCCAGCCACGACCAAGCCCGCACCGTGGCCGCCCAAACGGTTCCCTTCACCAGCGCCGTCGCCGCCCTGCTCGAGCTAGCCGACGGCCGCCTCCTCGCCCTCGGCGAAGCCGGCGCCACCGTCTTCACGCTCCCCGCCCCGTCCGCCCGACCATGATCGAACGCTTCGCTCACTGGCTTTTTCGTTGGCGCACGCCGCTCATCATCGGCTTCACGCTGCTCACCGGCTACATGGCTTGGTCCGCCGCCCATCTCCGCGTCGACGCCAGCTTCAATAAATCGCTCCCGCTCGATCACCCGTACATCCGCACGTTCACCAAATACCAGAACGACTTCGGCGGCGCCAACCGCGTCCTCATCGCGCTCGTCCCGACCCAAGGCGATATTTTTAACGCCACCTATTTCGCCACGCTCAAAAGCGTCACCGACGAAGCGTACTACCTGCCCGGCGTCGACCGCGCGCAAGTCCAGTCGCTCTACACGCCCAACGTCCGCTTCATCGAGGTCGTCGAAGATGGCTTCGCCGGCGGCAACGTCATCCCCGCCGACTTCGCCCCCACGCCCGCTGGCTTTGCCAAAGTTCGCGACAACATCATCAAATCCGGCAAGCTCGGCCAGCTCGTCGCCAACGATTTCACGGGCGCCATCGTCAGCGCCCAGCTCCTCGAGATCGATCCGACCACCGGCCAAAAACTCGACTACGCTAAAGTCGCCGCCGCCCTCGAAGCCATCCGCACCCGCGTCGCCGCCGATTCCAAAGGCGCTGTGAACGTCCACATCATCGGCTTCGCCAAAGTCATCGGCGATATCTCCGAGGGCGCGCGCGGTGTGATTTTACTCTTCGGCATTTCCATCATCGTCACCGGCCTGCTCGTGTGGGACTACGCCGGTCGTTGGAAACTCGCGTTCGCCCCGGTACTGTGCTCACTCGTAGCCGTCATCTGGCAACTCGGCGCGCTCACCGCTCTGGGTTACGGCGTCGATCCATTTTCGATCCTGGTGCCGTTCTTGGTCTTCGCCATCGGCGTCAGCCACGGCGTCCAAAAAATCTGCACGTTCCGCAACGAGATCTTCGCCGGCCACGATGGCAAAACCGCCGCGCGCAACGCCTTCATCCAGCTCATCGCTCCCGGCATGGTCGCCCTCATCTGCGACATCATTGGCTTCATTACGATGATGGTCATCAAAATCACGACCATCCACGAGCTCGCCATCACCGCCAGCCTGGGCGTGGGCGTCATCATCATCACCAATTTTTTCCTCCTGCCGATTCTTCTCTCCTACCTGCATCTGCCCGACAGTTACGCGCACTGGGTCAAAGCTCGCCGCCAACGCACCGATGCCCGCTGGGCCCGCCTCGGCCGCGCCCTCAAACCCGGCCCCTCGCTCGCGATCGTATTCGTCTCCCTGGCCCTCGGCGTCTGGGCTTATTTCAAAGCTGAACACGTCCGCATTGGCGACACCAACGCCGGCGTCCCCGAGCTCCGCCAGAATTCCCGCTATAACACCGACAGTCGTCTCATCACCGAAAAATTTAGCATCGGCGTCGACGTGCTCTCCGTGATCGTCGAGACGATTCCCAACGGCTGCGTCGATCACGACGTCGTCACGCTGATGGATCAATTCGAGGGCCACATCCGCGCCATTCCCGGCGTCCAATCCGTCGTCAGCCTCACCACGGCCGCCAAGACCATCAACGCCGGTTTCAATGAAGGCTCCCTCAAATGGCGCGTGCTCCCGCGCCAGCCGCAGACACTCGCCCAATCCGTTTCCCCCATCGAAACTGCGACCGGCCTGCTCAACGCCGACGCCAGCGTGATGCCGATTTTGATTTTTCTCGCCGACCACAAAGCCGAGACGCTCCGCGCCGTCACCGCCGCCACCGAGGCCTTCGCCGCCGCGCATCCTTCACCCAAGGTCAAATTCCTCCTCGCCAGTGGCAACGCCGGGGTGATGGCCGCGACCAACGAAGTCGTCGCCGCCGCACAAACACCGATCTTACTCTGGGTCTTCGGCGCGGTGATCGCGTTGTGTTTGATCACGTTTCGCTCGTTCGCGGCGACGTTGTGCATCGTCGTGCCACTGGGAATCGTGAGCTTCCTCGCCTATGTGGTCATGGTTTACTTGGAGATCGGGCTCAAAACCTCCACGCTGCCCGTCGTCGCTCTGGGCGTCGGTATCGGCGTGGATTACGGCATCTACCTTTTTGCGCGACTGGAAACGGCTATGAAATCCGGCGCCCATTTTGAAGACGCCATGATCATCGCTTTCAAAGAC
>CAJAFD010000083.1 GCA_903938935.1 uncultured Opitutia bacterium | reverse complement strand
AGTTATTCGCAAAACTCGAATCGCCCGGCTGCGCGCCGTAAGCAGCAATCGTCGCCGGCGACTCGCGCGAGATATCCATCACCTCGGGCACCGACATCTGCATGCGGTACGCGAGTTCGTATTGAGCGATGCGCGTGCGCGTTTCGGGGTGGCTGAGTTCGCTGGCTTGGAGTTCGTTGAGCTCATGCAGCGCATCGAGGCTGTCGCGGCGCAAGTCACGCGTGAAGCCGGCCGGATCGGAAGCGTACAACACCGGATCGCCCTTCGAGCGACATTGTACGCCTTGGTAAACCGAAGGGAGAAAGCCGCTGCCGTAGGAATTTTTTCCGCCGTTGGGCTGCGTGCCGCTCGAGATCAACACGACGTAGCCGGGCAGATTTTGATTTTCGGTCCCGAGTCCGTAAGTGACCCACGAGCCCATCGAAGGCCGACCCGGCCGAGGCGAACCGCTGAAGAGCAACAGCTCCGCCGGCGCATGATTAAATTGATCCGTGTACATCGAATGCACGATGCAAAGATCGTCGGCCACGCCGTGCAGGTGCGGGATCGCGTCCGACATCCACTGACCGCTACGACCATACTGGCCGAAGGTGCGCGGGCTGCCCATGAGCTTCGGCTTGCCGGCCGTGAACGCGAATTTGCGGCCCTTGAGAAAATCATCCGGGCAATCCTGCCCGTCGCGTTTCACCAACTCGGGCTTGTAGTCGAAGAGGTCGAGATTGGGCGGTGAGCCCGTGAGATGCAGGTAGATGACGCGCTTGGCCTTCGGCGCGAAATGCGGGAGGCGCGCCGCGAGGGGATTGGTCGCAGCCAGCGGTGCACCCATGGCGTTGCGCCCGAGCAAGGAGCTGAGCGCGATGGCGCCCAGCCCCACGGCGGATTCTTTGAGAAAATGCCGGCGCGTCGTGTGAACCAGAGAGTCGAGGTAAGGATTCATAGGGGCGGCGCCGTTTAGGGTTTCATCAAAAATTCATCGAGGTTGAGCAACACGTTGCCCACGACAGTCCACGCCGCTAACTCTGCTGGATTAGCATCTGGCGCGAGCGCTCCGAGCGGCACTGTCGCCACGGTGAAGGCCTGCTTCGCATCGCGCGAGAAGCGCTCCAGCGACTTCGTGTAAAGCGCCAGCAACGGCTTCATCTCGTCGGCCTTCGGCGCCCGCACGAGGGTCCAACGGAAACCTTGCGCGAGTTTTTCCTCGGGCGAACCCGCCACGGCGGCGATGCGACGCGAGAGTTTTTGCGCGGCCTCGATGTAAACGGGGTCGTTGAGCGTCACGAGGGCCTGCAAAGGCGTGTTGGAACGCTCGCGTCGCACCGTGCACACTTCGCGGCTGGGCGCATCAAAAGCAGCCATGGAGGGATAAGGATTGCTGCGGCGCCAGGACGTGTAGAGGCCGCGCCGGAAACGGTCTTCACCCACGCTGTCTTCCCAATCAAGCGTGGAGCCGAATCCGGCGGAGAGGCCCGACTTCGGCTTAGGCGGATTCACGGGTGGGCCATACATTTTGCTGCTCAGCAAACCACTCACCGCGAGCGATTGGTCGCGAATCATTTCGGCGGAAAGCCGGAAACGCGGACCGCGCGCAAAGAGTCGATTGTCCGCATCGCGCTCAAGCGCGTCTGGGGTGATGCGCGAGGATTGGCGATACGTCGCCGACGTGACCATCAAGCGCAGGAGACGTTTCATATCCCAACCGCTTTCGCGGAAATCAACCGCGAGCCAGTCGAGCAACTCAGGGTGCGACGGCGCGTCACCTTGACTGCCGAAATCTTCACTCGTGCGCACGAGGCCCATGCCGAAAACCGATTCCCAAAACAAGTTGGTGATCACGCGCGAGGTGAGCGGATTTTTTTCATCCACGATCCAGCGCGCCAAACCCAAGCGATTCGCGGTCACGCCGGGCGGCAACGGATGCAACGCGGTCGGCACACCGGGCGTAACCTCGGCATCGAGATCGAGGTAATTACCACGACGCTGGAGGTGCGTCTTGCGCGTCTTGTCGGCGGCGACTTCGTGCATGATCGGCACCGTCGTGTAAGGCTCGATCTTGTCGCGCAACTTGGTGACGGTGACGAGGCGTTGACGCTCAGTTTCTAGAGCGGGAGCCACGGTCACATAGTGCGCCGTCACGAGTTCGCGCTCAGCCTCGGAGCGCTGCGCATGAGGCAACTTCAAGGCCGCGAGCACCGGCTCCGGCATCCGAATGATCGTGGAAGCGCGATCGTCGACGCTCGTGGCGATGCGGAATTTTCCGAGCGTGTGGTTTTTCTTTTTGGAATTTTGCTCGATGGTCACCGTAAGGCGCGCGCCAGCGGGCAACACGACAGGAGTCTCGGGCAAGACCACCAGCGCATGCGTCTTGTCGCTTTGCGCACCGACGGCCCAACCGCGTTCGCGGCCGCGCGTGGGACTCAAAATCGAATCCGCCGCAAATCCGTCCTCGGTCACATCCGCCTGCACGAGTGCGAGGCGAATCGGTTGCACGCCACTGACCGCAAATTCGGCGCTCACGGCCGGGGCCGAGGCGAGTGTGGTGCTCCAGACAACCGCGCGTTTTTCATCGAGCAGGGTTATCGTGGCGCCGGCAAGTTCAGCGCCGAAGGTGCCATCGGTGCGTTTCCATACGACGATGCGCTCGACGGGCGCCGTCGCCTTGAGATCGAGTTCCCACCAGGGATTTTCGGTTTTTTCGGTGAGCGAAGTGACGGCGGCTTTCTCGGCGTTGCCGTTGGTGCGGCCGTCGTTGGCGAACTTCGCGACGCTGTCGCCGGCAGTGCTGCTCTGGCTCGAGGTCGCGGTAGGCGCGAGGTTATCGCCTTGGCCGAAAACTTGGACCTCCGCCAAAGCCAGCACGCGGTCTTTGCCCGGTAACTCGATGCGCACATAACGCCCGGTGACTTCGTGTTGGCCAGCCGGCGTGATCGAAGCCAAGACGCGCGTGACGACAAATTCGCCAGCGTTGGAAACGGGGCCCTTGGCCGCGTTGTTTTCGAGCGGAAAGGTTTCGAGGCGGAATCCGGTGAGCGTCTGCGCGGTGTCGCTAGTGGTCGCGAACGTATAAACATCATTTTCGGCGCGGGCCGCGACGCGCACGATACCGTCGGCGTCGCGCTGGAGGGCGGCGCCCGATTTCGCCGTCATCGCGGCCGAGGACAACGGTAGCCACGCGATCGGCGCGGAAAAACGGTTTTCCCACGCAGGTTGGGCGGCGAGCAGGGCCGGGGTGCGCGTGCGCAACTTTGTTTCGAGCGCGGTGATCTCGGCGTCGAAGGGCGCGCGCGCTTTTTTCTTTTCGTCCGTGAAGAGCGGGAGCACGGGCGCTTCATCGGTGCGATCTTCGTCGGCGGTGTTGTTGTAAATCGCGAAGAGCCGGAAGTAATCCGTCTGCGTGAACGGATCGTATTTGTGCGTGTGGCATTGGGCGCACGCCAGAGTGGAGCCCATCCACACCGTCATGGTCGTGTTCACGCGATCCACGACAGCAACGTTGCGAAATTCTTCGTCGATCGTACCGCCTTCGTTGTTCGTCGGAGTGTTGCGATGGAAAGCGGTCGCGATCAGCTGATCCTCGGTCGGGTGCGGCAAGAGATCACCGGCGAGTTGCTCGATGGTAAATTGGTCGAAGGGCTTATTAGAGTTAAAGGAGCGGATCAGGTAATCGCGATAGGCCCAGATGGTGCGTGCCGGATCATCGACGTAGCCCGAGGAGTCCGCGTAGCGCGCCTGATCGAGCCAGAGCCGCGACCAGTGTTCCCCAAAGGCTGGTTTAGCGAGCAGGCGATCCACGAGGCGTTCGTAGGCGCCGGGGGCCGCATCCGTCTCAAAGGTTTTTACTTCGTCGGGGGTCGGCGGGAGGCCGGTAAGATCAAGCGCAACGCGACGCGCGAGCGTCACGCGGTCGGCCTCGACGGAGGGGGAAAGTTTTTCGCGCTCCAGGCGATTAAGGATGAAGCGATCCACGGGGTTCGCCGGCCAAGTCGCGGCGTTGACCGATGGCAAAGCGGGGCGCACGGGCGGCACGTAGGACCAATGCTGCGCATAAGTGGCGCCTTGCTCGATCCAGGCTTTGATAACGGCTTTATCCCGGTCCGAGAGCGTTTTGCCGGAATCGGCCGGCGGCATGATGTCGTTCTCGTCGTCGGTGATGATGCGTTTGTAGACTTCGCTCTTCTCGGGTTGGCCGGGAATGATGGACGCGTAGCCATCGGTCTGGGCAAGCGCACCTTCGCGGGTATCGAGCCGGAGACCAGCTTTGCCGCCGTCGCCACCCTTGCGGTCTTCTTCGTCGGGACCGTGGCAACGGATGCAGTTTTCCGAAAGCACGCGCCGGACATCGCGGTTAAAGTCGATCGTCTCAGGAACGGGCGGAGCGCCGAGCGCAACCAACGGAAGCCCGAACCCTAGGGCTAAAGACGCTGCGTGATTAAACACTCGGGAAATCAGGATGGGGGCGCTCCGTGACATACCTGATTTCTGTGTGCACGAAGCACGCTATGGCAAGTAGGTCGGCGATTTAATTTCGTGAAATTTCTTCGATTAAAAATTCAAACCTCCGAAGTACCGCATCGAGATTGATCGTATTTGAAGTGATTAATAAATACATTCAATCAACATTAGCGTTGATTCGATGTATTTATTGTTAACATTAAAAAAATGTGGTCCGAACGACAAGCGATCGAACTCTTTCATCTAGTTTTCACGGCTCACCTTGGCCGGCGAGTAGACAAGGCACTGTATGCAATCAAGGGAGGCTGCAACCTAAGATTTTACTGTAAAAGTATCCGCTATTCGGAAAATATCGATTTCGACGTCCACGCCATGGCTCGAAAAACCCTCGAGGGGAATGTAGCCACCATTTTGGCCTCGACCGCGCTGGCGCTGGAGCTGAGGACAAAGCAGATCACCATCGAACATGTGACGTCGGCCAAGCAGACCGAGACGACTCAGCGCTGGAAACTAGGGCTCCAAGTAAACGGAGGAGCTCCCATTCCCACCAAAATTGAATTCTCTCGGCGCGGACTAGATCCGGAGGTTAAATTGGAAGCAGTGGATACGGAGTTAGTGCGGGCGTATGCTCTGTTTCCGGTACTGGCGCAGCACTACTCGGACGAAACCGCTTTTCGCCAAAAAATAGTAGCCTTGAGCAAACGGAACGAGACGCAGGCGCGAGATATCTTCGATTTGAAACTACTCATAGATCGAGGGGTCGGCAACGTAGCCCTCCCGGCAGGCGTAAAGAATGAGGTAGGGCCGGCGATCGCTAAGGCGATGCGCATCGGTTTCGATGAATTCTCCGGCCAAGTACGGGCGTATCTCCTGCCAGAGTACTACGATTATTACGCACGTGCGCGGTGGGAGAACTTGCAAGTAGCGGTGGTTGAAAAACTGGAGAAACTGCAATGAATCAGATGGAGGCTTTGCAGCGAATCCGCGCATTAGGGGTGCCCTCATTTGAGACCCGGGATGTTTCCGCCCTGTTACATGTAAGCGCCGCGAATGCCTCTATGCTACTGGGGCGCCTGAAAACGCATGGACTGGTCTGGCGACTAGCGCGTGGCAGGTGGAGTCTGGGCCCGATTTCTCGTGGACTAATGGTCGAGCAAGTCGCGGCACCCTATCCAGCCTATGTTTCACTACAGTCCGCTCTCTTCCGCCATGGGGTGATCGAGCAAGTACCCGCAATCACGTATGCCGTGACGATAGGACGCGCCAAGAAAGTGGTGTCACCTCAAGGGATGGTTTCACTGCATCGGATGCCACCGGATTTGTTCGGAGGATTCGAAGATGGCGAAGACGGCGGTAAAATTGCTACGGTTGAGAAAGCACTGTTCGACTTGGTTTATCTGAGTCCAACGCGTTCACGCCTTTTTGTAAAATTACCCGAACTGGAACTCCCGCGAGCATTTCGATGGGCCGAGACCACGCGTTGGACAAAATTGATCCAGGGGCAAAGCCGCCGAACCTTTGTTGACGCAAAACTGTCGGAATTGCGCTCGACTCGGATTTAAGGATTTAAAGCTGCGCTAATGACTGAGGAGCGACGCAGCGAGATGTTCAACTAGTGCCTAAGCAGACATTCCGCTTAAATGATTTTCGCCTACTTTGATCAAATCCGCGATGTGCGTGCTAAAAGGAAATGACGAAATGATTTCGTGCGGAGATTGATAGCGATATGATCGCCTTAAAATAACGTAAAGTTTACATGAACAATTAGAAAAATAAAAGTAATCCCCCGGCCAAAATCATCGGCACCCCCAAGATCAAGCCGATCAAGGAAAGACACAAAATAGCACCGACGATGACCAACAACAGCCCGATCGCTTTGCGGAGCGGCTTAAAGGCTAGTGCCAACCAGACCATGAGTCCGACGATCAAAAATCCGAGCAGAGAGTTGAGTGTCATGCGGCTAAGATTGCCGATTTTATTTAGGGCCGGTCAAGGTTCAGCTCATTCTGCCGCTGCCCAGACTAGGTTATTCAAACTCGAAAATGATCCAACGAGTGGCGTGTGCAAAAGGCAGCTGCATTAGAGTTGTCGCCAACGCGACCGCGCGGAGTATCAGGATCGTTTTTCGCGGTTCTCCTCTGAGCCCTAGACCCAAATTAAATTTCCCGAGCGCAGAGCTTGGGCTGCTATTCCTCCCCTAGCCTGAAAATGCCGAAACCCGTTTTACCCCTGTATTCCATCATGAAAAAAGTTTTAAAGGTACCATCCCTCGCCGGGTGGTGCACGCTCCTTGGTTTTATCGCCACTACGACGCTCGCGCACGCCGCGCCCGTCGCGCGGATCGAATCCGCTCCAGAAACCAACCGCGTGACGTTTCTTAGCTGGGATACCGAGGGCGGCCGCCGCGTTGAGCAAAACCTCCTGCGCGAACCCATCGTTAACATCCGCGCCACGCTCGATGCAGAGGGTGGTTTTCAACTACGATTCACCGGCGACGAACTGCGCCTACCCTTCGATCCGCGCGTCACCTCCACCTGCATCATTCCCGCACAGTGGCATCCTGACGGCAGCTTCACTTTTCCCGCCATCATTAACGCGCCCGATTTCGGCCCTATGTCCGTGACGCAGATCCAAGGTCCGCCACTCACCGGTCGTTTTGAAGGCGATCGCAAAGAAAAACGCGCGGACCTGATTCTACGTGGAAACGAAACCTGCATTCTGCGCTTTCAACCCCTGCTTCTCCCTGCGCCGGCCGGGTTACAAGATTCGCAACTCTGGCCACTGGCTCGCCGCGGCTGGCTCAACGCGATCCAGCCCACCTCGCGCTGGGGCGAACAAAACCGCCCGTTCAGCGCTCCCGCTGGCATGCTCGGTAACAACGTCATTAGTGATCCCGCCAGTTGCTCGCTCTGGTTTTACGCCGATCAAGCATTCTTCACTCCGGAGCCTTTCCCTGGCGTGTCGTTGATGCCGCTGGTGCGCCGCACGATCGAGTACTGGATCGACACCAAAATGCTCCGCGATGCCAACGGCCAAGAAACCGGTGAAATAATCTGCTACTGGAACTACGGGCATTTTCTCGACGCCAACGCCGGCCCGCTCATCGCCGCATGGGACTACGTCGAAGTGACCCAGGATCGGGCGTGGCTCGCCCAAAAAATTAAGCGCCTTGAAATGATCGCCGACTTTCTCACGCGCCGTGATATCGACGGCGACGGCCTCATCGAAGCCACGCAAAGCGGTAATCTCTACACGCTCAAACAACCCAACCGCTCCTGCGCTTGGTGGGACGCCCTCAACTGCGGCCACAAAGATGCCTACACCAACGCGCTCATTTACCGCGCGTTTCGCTGTCTAGCCGATCTTGAGAAACAACTCGGCCGCACCAGCGAAGCCTCACGCTACACCGCGCGCGCCGATGCGCTCAAAGCGACGTACTTCAAACTCCTCTACAACGAAAAATCCGGCCTGCTCGCCGGCTGGCGCAGCGCCGACGGCATGTTGCACGACTACGCGTCGCCGACCACCTGCGGCCTCGCTATCGAGTACGGTCTCATCCCGCCAGAGGCGGCCCGCGCTATGCTCGACCGTCTTTGGCAAAAAATGGCAGAGGTAAAATTTGAACGCTTCGATCTCGGCGTCCCGCCCAACCTGATTCCCATCGCTCAAGGCGATTATATCCAAACAGGTTTCGGCACACCGAAGCGGAGCGACGGCAGCGACACCTTCGGAATTTACATGAATGGTGGCATCACCGCCGGCCAAGTACTGCATTTCATTGCCGCCCATTACCAAATCGGCGAACCCGCCCGCGGTGATCGCGTCCTACGCGCCATGCTCACGCGCCAAGCCCGCGGAGAATTCCAAAACGGCGTGACCGATACCGCGATGAAAGGCATCGACTGGACGACTTGGGACGGCCAACCGAGTGGTTACGAGGGCTACCTCGCAGACAGTTTTCGTTTTCTCCAAGCCGTACTCCTACGCGAACCTGCCATGCGCCAAAAACTCTACCGTCCTATGCAGCCTTAATCACATGTGAAGCGTGACATCTTACGAAGCCCCGCGCTCAGCGGATCGTGAGCGTGTAGCGAAAAGGCGTCGCACCCGTGAGGTAAACCCGCTGCCCCTGCGTCCGCAGATGGCCGTTAATCCAGGTGTAATCCTCGCCTTCCATCCGACCCGGCGCGCCCGCACTCGTCCCCGGGCCAAATTCAATCGTATCGGCGCCGGCCGTGAATTTACCCATACCGCGGGCCAAAATAAAACTTTCCGCGCGCTCTTCGGCGGCCGTAGCGCCAGCCCGCGTACCGCGCGGGTCAATCGTCTCCGGCAACGCCGCCACGCCTTCGAGTTTACCATCGCGCCGAAACGTGAGCTCGACCGTGACGAGCACGCCCGCCGGGCCATCCACCGCAAACTCGAGGTCGAATCCACCGTGGCGCTCCGCGATCACCACCGTGCTGCGCAGCGTCCGGAACTGTTTTGGGCGGTGCTCGAAATCCAGTTTACTAAAATAGCGTCCGTCATCCGAGAGTTTGTAATCGCCCTGCGCGTTTCGATAAGCGGCGGGCAACGGCAGATGATACGGGACATTGACCGTTTGTTGTAATTGATAGCGTCCTTCGGCGGCGTGGAGGCCGTTGCTATAAAAAAAGCCGGTGCTAAAAAACGCGGGCGTCATGCGCACGGACTCGAGCACCGCCGCGCCTTTGCGAAATTTAAAAAACGTCGGATTCGTCGCGAGCCCCGATCCGAGGCCAAGGCCAGTGGGCGCGTCGCTACCGCCGTAGATCGTCGCACTCGTAGACTCACGCCGCACGCGTGCGAGCGCCATCCCGGGAAACACGCGCGTGTAGGTTTCCGGCAGGGCCGTCGATGCTGGCAACTCGCGGGCCAACTCCGCGAAATCGAGCCATTGCGCGAGGGGCGCGTTGGGGCTGCGGGTGGCCATGGTGTTGGCCAAAAAGTCGCGCTCGATCCAGCGCGCCACAGCGGCGAACACGCCGTTGCCGTCTCGCACCGCGAGCAAACGATACGACATATAATGCGACCAAATGTACTCGCGCGGGCCGGCGCGTTGGTCCTGACGACGCGAGGCCACGGTTTCCAATTCGCCGTCAGGCTCGAGCAGATATAACTGCGCCTCCAGACTGCGCCGCACGGGTTCAAGGAGCGCAGGGCGATCCAGCAGCAGCGCCAACGTCACCAACGCGGGATTCACGACTTCGGCGGTGTAATGCGGGCTGCGTTCGGCGTATTGACCGTCGGTGTCGAGGTCGATGCCCTCACCGAGCCAATCATCAATCCGCGCGACCCATTTGGCGTCGGGATAAAGCCGATGCACGTGCGCCAGCGCGGCGCACACGTGCCAGCGGTGATTGGGCGTATGGATGCCGCCCGTGCGCACGCCTTCAGCGGTGTTTAAAATCACCGTGCGCAACTGTTCGCGCAGGGCGATAGTGGTGGGACTGGCATCGTCCACGAGTTGCCGTTGCGCCTGACAAAGGGTTTCGAGAATGAAGGCCGAGTCGGGCGGTGAATCCAGGTTGCCGCTGTCGTAGAGTCCGTCGGGGAGTTGATTTTCTTGCATCATCTCGACCAAGCGATGCAACGCCGGCAGCAAACGCGCATCGTGGTGAAAGCGGGAAACGGCGCTCGTATAACTCGCCGCCACCGCGGAGAGCCGTGCGCCGTTCGTGCGATTTTCCATGCCGCTGCCGCGCGCCGCGAGCGGACGCTCAAGCGCAGCCTCCACCTGTGTGTCGTTGATCGCCATCAACGCACGCAGGACTTGGGCAGCGTTAAGAGGCTCAGCGGCCCAAGACGAACCGCCCAGCACCACGCAAAACCAAGCCGCCAACCAGCGATAGGATTTCACGGCGGATATTGGAATGTGAACGACCGGAAGAGACGGCGGCGCGGGAGTTATTCGCCGACGAGATGTTCGATTTCCTCGCGGGTCAGGGTCTTCATATCGATGTCTTTCTTGATCGCCCCGAGGCTCACGAGACATTCGGTGAAGAGTTCGCGCGTGCGCAACTCGAGCGCTTTGGCGTCGAGCTTGGTCATTATTTCCAAAATCCGCGTGCCTTTGCGCACGTGCGTGCGTTCGTCGGCGCGGATGTAATCGGAAATGTGACGGAGTAACTCGTCGTTGCGGCTGGCGGCGGTGTCGATGAGGTCGTTGATCGTTTTGAGTACGCCGACTTCGCCGAAGAGGTTGATCTCCGCCATCGCAAAGGCGGGCTCCATCGGCCCACGGCACGTTGAGCTCGTGAGGCGGTTGCGCAATTCGTAGGGGTCGTAGCCCGACGCGAGCATGGCGCGGTGGCCGATCTCGGTGTGGCGCGCCTCGTCCCAAGTGATGCGGGCGAGATCGTACTCGGCGTTGAAATCTTTGAAACGGATATCCCAGATGAAGGTCCCGAACGCCTCGATGGCGTCGACTTCATCGCGTTGCGTGCGGATGAAACGGAGGCGGATGGCCTCGTAGGAGTGTTTATCGAAACGCGTCGCGGCATCGGCGGTGTCGTAGTCGCCGGTGTGGATAAACGTGTCGAAGCGCGAATCGCGATTCGGCACGGTGCCGCGCTCGTATGGTTTAGCATCGATGCGGAGGGGCGTCGGCGCTTCACCGCGGGGATCAGCACCCGTGACGCCACCGATCGAGGCGAGCAGGCGCGTGATGTGCCAGCGCCACGTGGAAAGTTTAGCTTCTTCCACGCCGCCGGCGATGTAGGCGTCGACGGCTTCGTCGGCCCAGGCGAGCATTGGTTCGTAATCGGTGAGGATGCGACGCAGGCAACGGATCGTAGGGACATCGGTCACTTGATCGGTGTCGTCGATGTGGTGGCGATAGGTGGTCGCGATGGCGCGGCCAAGGACTTGATGCACGCCCACGAGCAACTCGGCGGCGGATTCAGCACTGAGGAGTTCGTCGATGAAACGATCCACTTCGGCGTCACGGTGCGCATCGACTGCGGGCGGGCGCATCTCTTGCTCGGAAAGACGTTCGCGCAGCGCCCGGGCAGCATCGGCGTGATAGAAAATGTGGCGGCCGGTTTCGAGTTTCACCTCGTAGTCCGGAATCCCGAGCGCCCACGAGCCAAGGCCGTGCATGAGGCGACGCTCAAGATAGAAAAACCGCAGCAAGCGCCGGCTATTTTCCTTCACGTTGAACTTGCCGCCAAGCTGTCGACGGTCGACCGGGAAGCGAAACGGATAACGCGCGCGGCGCTCGGCGGCGGCTTCGCGTTGGCCGGCGAGACTCTGCGCGGCGATGATGGATTTATCAGCGGGAGTGGAGGTGTTTTTGGGGAGTTTCATGGGGTTAAGAAAGAGGTCGCGGCGCTCAACCGAGCGACGATGATGAACTATGGGGAAAGGAACGTTCAGCGCCCGTGACCGATCGTGGAGCGTTGCGTAGCTTCCGGATCCAACGGGAGGGGTTCGAGTGGGGCGAGGTTGGGGCCGGCGTCTTTGATGCGCACGCCGGAGTGAGCCCAGCGCACGCTGTTGGCGATGACCTGTTGGATCTGGGGGTTGTGGTAGGTCGGGTACGTTTCGTGGCCCGGGCGAAAATAGAAAATATTGCCGTGACCGCGCCGCCACGTGGCGCCGGAGCGGAATGCTTCCCCACCCGTAAACCAAGAGATGAAAATCAACTCATCGGGCGTCGGAATGCCGAAGGGTTCGCCGTACATCTCTTCGGACGGAAGTTCGATAAACGGCCCGAGTCCCTTCGCGATGGGATGCGCGCGATTGATGACCCAGAGCCGTTCCTTGTCGTTGGCCTCGCGCCAGCTGAGCGAGCACGTATCGCCCATGAGGGATTTGAAAATTTTAGAATAATGCGCGCTGTGCAGCACGATGAGCCCCATGCCCTCGAGGACGCGGGTGCGCACTTTGGCGACGGTCGCATCGGAGACCTCACTGTGAGCGAGATGGCCCCACCACGTGAGCACATCCGTCTGATCGAGGACGGCGTCGGTGAGCCCGTGCTCCGGCTCGTCGAGCGTGGCGGTGCGCACGACAAAATCCGCGTGCTGCCCGAGAGCCGCGGCGAGAGTCTGATGCATCCCGTGCGGATAGATCGCGGCGACGCGCGGGTTTTTCTTTTCGTGGCGAAATTCACTCCAGACCGTGACGCGAATAGGGGATGAAACCGTAGACATAAATAAGAGGTAGACTGATTTTACCGTGAACGACAGGGGGTTAACTCTAGTGGAAACTGGGCCGCACCGTTCGACGCATGGCGAGTAATTTCCCCGCGCGTGATCACGACGGTTTCGCGGGACGCGAGTGAGGAAGCCGGCGCGTCGGTGCGGTTGCAGTTGACGCGGGCGAAACGATTGAAGTCAAAGGGAGCACCCCATGGCACGTTGTGAGCACACGTTTCTCGTTGCGGTCGACTTTCGGACTATCGCGCGTGGGTTCGCTGGCGTCGTCTGGGCTTGCTTGAGCTGGAGCGCTGGGCCGCAAGCTCGGGCTGCGGAGAATAATTTAGTGCGAGTGCCCGAAGGGTGGCGGCTCGCGTCGGAGTTGATGACGGGATTTCCGGCGCACGGATTACAACTTTTTGTGTGTGATCAAGCGAGTGCGCCACGACCGCTGCGCGCCTACGCCCTCGCTTGGGATCCGACGGTGCCCAACATCAGCTTCAAGCCCGTGCTGCAATCGGCAGGTCGGACCCCGACGCAATTTTATACAGCAGAGCCCGGTCGCGTATTTGCCGCGGTCAACGCTGGTTATTTTGGCGGTGGTCAATCTTACAGCTTGGTGCTGCAAGGCGGCACGGTGTTGGCCGCAAACATCAAGGCTTTGAGTCGCACCTACCTCGGCGCCTCCGTGAATTATTATCCGACGCGAGTGGCCTTTGGGCTTACGCCGAGCGGACGCCTGACCACGGATTGGATTTATCACGTAGGTGCCGGTACCGCCCAAATCTACGCTTACCCCACCCCCAGCCCAAACGCCCTCGGGCAGGCGCCGCAACCGGTGCCGTCGGCGACTTTCCCAGCGGGAGGTACGCCTTGGACGATGTCCGCAGCCATCGGCGGTTCTCCGATGTTGCTGCGCGATGGCGTGGTGCGGATCTCCGATCAAGAAGAGTTGATTGAGATCAACAACACGACCGCTCGACCACGCACGGCCCTCGGTTATACCGCCAGCGGCGTCGCGGTGCTGTTGGTCGTAGAAGGCGATAATGCACCCGGACCCGCAGGGGTAAACCTCGCGGAGCTAGCGGCGTTGTTACAAGCGCTGGGCTGCACTCAGGCGATTAATTTGGATGGCGGCGGCTCCACCTCGCTGGTGGTGGGTGGCCGCACCACGGTGCGGCCGAGCGGCGGAGCTGAACGCGCCGTGGCTTCCGCCGTGTTGTGGGTCGATCCTCGCACCCAAACCGTCGCTACCGCCGCTCCCAGTATCGTGCATGAACCTTGGGCGGTGACCCTAGCCCAGGGCACTCGCGGAGGCATCCAGGTCGTCGCGCAAGGCGGGGGACTTTCTTATCAATGGCTCTACGAGGGCGTGGCCTTACCCGGCGAAACGGAAGCCACGCTCAACTTAACAGGGAGCGATTGGCGGGCGGGGCGTTACAGCGTGCGCGTCACCAATCGACTCGGAAGCGTGACCAGTCGCGACGTCACCGTGGAAGCGACGCGCGCGGGTCCAAGCACGTTGATCAATTTGTCGGTGCGGGCGCTAGGCGGCTCGGGCGAGGATACGTTGATCGCAGGGTTTGTCGTACGCGATGGAAACAAAGACGTGTTGGTGCGGGCCATCGGACCTGGACTCAAAACGTTTGGCGTCGCCGATAGTTTTGGGGATCCGCGACTAGAACTGTCCACCGCCAACGGAGCGAACTTGGCGAACAATGATAACTGGGTACCACGCGAGACCGAGACGATCGGCGCGCGCGTCGGCGCGTTTGCACTTCAGGCCGGCAGTAGCGATGCCGCCTTAGTCGGAACGACGCGGAGCGGCGGGCATCTTGCCACCGTCACGGGAGGCGAGGCGAGCGATCGGGGGAATGTATTACTGGAGCTTTACGACGCCGGCGGGCCGGGCGCATTGACCAATGTTTCCGCGCGCGCCCGGATCAGCCCACAAACGGGGCCGTTGATTGCAGGCTTTGTCGTACGCGGACCGGCGGCGTTGACGGTGTTGGTGCGGGCCATCGGGCCCTCGCTCGCAGCGTTTGGCGTACGCGATGCCCTCGCGGCGCCTCGACTCACGCTCGTGAAAGACGGCGTCACTCTGCAGGTCAATTCAGCCTGGGCGAGTGCGCCCAACGCATCGGAGATTTGGGCCGCCGGCCGAGCGACGGGCGCGTTTTCCATCCCGGCTGGCAGCGCCGATTCCGCCCTGCTGGTGACTCTGCCACCGGGCGGTTATACGACCATCGTTTCCGCCGCCGATGAAGGCAGCGGCGTGGCTTT
>CAJAFD010000082.1 GCA_903938935.1 uncultured Opitutia bacterium | reverse complement strand
CTACCAAGACTGGCGCCAACTTCTCGACAAGGAGCAGGGCAACATCGACTCGTGCAACGTCTCCGTGCCCGACCACATGCACGCGCCCATCGCCTACTCCGCGATGCAACTCGGCAAACACGTCTACTGCCAAAAACCCCTCGCCCACGACATCCACGAGACGCGCGTCCTCACCGAACTCGCCCGCGAGAAAAAGCTCATCACCCAGATGGGCATCCAGATTCACTCCCAGAAAGTCTACCGCCAAGCCGTCGCCATCGTGCACAGCGGCGCCATCGGCAAAGTGAAGGAGGTCCACACGTGGAGTAACAAAAAGTGGGGCGACGTCGGTGCCCCGCCCGCCGCCAGCGCGCCCGTGCCCGCCAATTTCAACTGGGACCTCTGGATCGGCAACGCCGCCGAGCGCCCCTACGTGCCCGGCTTCTATCATCCCGGCAATTGGCGCAAACGCCTCGACTTCGGCACGGGCACCTTCGGCGACATGGGTTGCCACATCTTCGATCCCGTCTTCGAAGCCGTCGCCCTCACCGCGCCACTTTCCGTGCGCTCCGATGGTCCCGCCCCCGATCGCTGGAACTGGGCGACCGACGCCGTCATCCGCTACGTTTTCCCCGGCACGCCGTACACTGCGGATAAGACCGTCGCGGTCACTTGGTACGACGGCGACCAACGTCCACCTGCGGAAATCCGCGCGCTCATCGCCACCAAGAACGCCACGACGATGACCACCGTCGACGACACGGGCCGCGCCGGCAAAACCAAGCGCCAAGCCGAACCCGACCAAGGCTCGATCATCATCGGCACCGAAGGCGTGCTCCTCGTCCCGCACATCGCCACGCCGAAACTTTTCCCCGAGGTAAAGTTCGCCGACTACAAAATCCCGGAGATCACCGGCACGCACCACTGGAGCGATTGGGCGGAAGCCATCGTCGGCGGTCCCGGCAAACCACTCGCGTCCTTCGATTATTCCGGCCCGCTCACGGAAGCCGTTCTCCTCGGCAGCGTAGCCGTGCGTTTCCCGCACACCGACCTCAAGTGGAACGGCGCGAAACTCCAGTTCGAAAACGAAAAAGCCGCCAACGCCTACGTCCGCCGCACCTACCGCAAAGGCTGGGAAGTCGCCGGATTATAAAACGATGAGCATCGCGCGCTTCGCCTCCCGAAGCGCGCGATCGTTATTAGCGCGTGAGCCGCACTTCGCTCGTGCGCGCCCAGTCAATCGGCGGCACCGATTTAAATCCGGGCGCCGCGATCGTGAAGAGTCCGTTGGACTCGCCGGAGATTTTTCGCACGACGATCGCATCAGCGCTCGCGGTCACAGCGAGCACGAGGCCCTTGACGCGGATTCGGTCGATCGTGAGCGAAGGAAAATCTTTGGGCAACTTGGGGTCGATGACGCAGCCGTCCACCGTGGGCGCGAAGCCCAAAAATCCGCGCAACATAATCTGCGGCACGAGTAACGATTCAAAAAATTCCCGGTCGAGCCCGAGGCCACCGGCCGCACCGTCGCCTTGGAGCGCGGCGCCTTGTTT
>CAJAFD010000081.1 GCA_903938935.1 uncultured Opitutia bacterium | reverse complement strand
TTGATGAGTCACATCATTAATCTCACCGGCCAAGTGTTGCCGGTGCGCGAGGTCGTGCGTATGGCGCGTGCGCGTGGGGTGCTCGTCGTCGTAGACGGCGCGCATGGGTTTGCCCAGTTGCCCTGCACGCGTGAGTCGTTGGATTGCGATATTTATGCGACGTCGCTGCACAAATGGTTGGGTGCGCCGCACGGCACGGGGTTTTTATATGTGCGGCGAGAACGTATCGGTGAAATATGGCCACTCTATCCTGCGCCGGTCGAACTGCGCGAAAATATCCGAAAATTTGAGAGCATCGGCAGCGTGGCGGCCGCGCCTTATTTGGGGATTCGTCCCGCGCTGGATTTTTGGTTGGCGATTGGCGCCGAGCGGAAGATGGCCCGACTGCGTTGGCTCCGTGATCGCTGGCTGACTGCGTTTCTTGATGACCCGACTGTCACAGTGCACACGCCGCGCTCGGCCGAGTTTTCTGCGGCGTTGGTGACGATTGATTTCGCGGGATTAGCGCCGGCGAAGTTGGCCGGCTGGCTCTGGGAACGTCACCGCACCTTGGTGCGTCCGGTTGTGCACAAGGAGTTTCGCGGTATCCGCGTGACGCCCAATTTGTATACGACGGAAGAGGAACTGGCTCGTTTTGTGGAAATTCTGCGCGAGGCGCGCACAGGTGGTCTCGCTTAGTTTGGACTTAATCGTAGCAAGGCACGGCACACAGCTAAACCGTCGTATAATTTTGCGGAGTGTTGAAAAAAGGATCGTCCTGTTAGCCTAGAGCGGTTGCATCTGTCTTGAGATGTTTTTCTCGTCTGAGTTTCTATTTCAAAGGATACCCTCTGCCTCGCTATTCGCGGCTGGCGTGGTTCAGGATTCCGTGGTGGCGCCGTTTGTGCGGCTTGGCGTGGAGCACATCTGGACGGGTTACGATCACTTGTTGTTCCTGTTCGCGCTGTTAGCGGTGTGCGCGAGTTTCCGCGCGAGCGTGCGCGTGATTTCGTGTTTCACGCTCGGGCATTCGCTCACCCTCGTGCTCGCGACGCTGGATTGGGTAAACGTGACCGCGCGCCTCGCGGAGCCGTTGATCGCCGCGTCGATCGTCTACGTGGGCGTGGAAAATCTCGTGCGGCGCGGCGCGGAGCCGCGCGGGCGCGGGGCGCTGACGTTTGGGTTCGGGCTCATTCACGGTTTCGGCTTTGCGAGCGTGCTGCGCGAACTCGGGGTCGGCGTAAATGGCAGCGGACTCGCGCTGCCGTTGTTCAGTTTCAACCTCGGCGTCGAGTTGGGACAGATCGCCATCGCGGCGGTCGTGTTGCCGTTGCTCTGGCAGCTGCGGAAACAGGAATGGTTTCTGCGGCGGGGCGTGCCGGCGATTTCGGCGCTCGTGGCGCTCGCCGGACTTTATTGGCTCGTGGCGCGCACGCTGTTGGCGTGAGGGCGCACGCAGCACGGCTCAGATCAGGCCGAGCTGCATTTTGCCTTCTTCGCTGATCATCGATTGATTCCAAGCGGGCTCCCACGTGATGCGGACATCGGCGGCGCTGACGCCGGGGACGAGTAGGATTTTGGTTTTCGCGTCTTCGGCGATGGCGGGGCCCATGCCGCAGCCGGGCGCGGTGAGGGTCATGGCGACGTTGACCTTGTAGGCGGCGGGCGTGACGTCGGGAGTTTGTTCGACGTCCATCGAGTAGACGAGGCCGAGGTCGACGATGTTGACGGGGATCTCGGGGTCGTA
>CAJAFD010000080.1 GCA_903938935.1 uncultured Opitutia bacterium | reverse complement strand
TAGCTGAATCGGTTCATCGTTTCGCTTCGGGCGGATCATGGTTTTTCCTTTATTGGTGGTTTTAGGTTTCGTCACCCAACCACCTACCATGATTCGCCTTTTTGCTGAACTTTTAAGACACTACCTGCCCGATCCGCGCTCGCGGCAGGTTCGCCGGTCGCACGCCTTGCCGGCTCCAGGCGCCCGCCTCGGCCGCCAGCAAGGTTTCCACGCTCACGCCGCCCGCCCACGCTGCCAGCGGAAACGCTCCGGCCAGCCGCAACATCGGCGTGCGATTAAAACGATAGCCCAAAATCTCCAACGCCGTCTGGTGGCACGCCGCCGCCCAGCCGAGACGTTGCACGCGCAGCCGCGCGAAATGCACCTTTTGCCGCCAGCGCACCTCGGCGAGGCCGCTCAATTTTTGTATCAATTCCTCAGTGCTTAACACCCCGAGTTCTTCAATAATTCGCCCAGCGGGCCGAGCCGCCAAACGCTCGATCGCCTCATCCGCCGCGTACTCTTCGAGATCATGTCGTAGCAAAGGCAACAACGGCAGCACGGGAATCTCCCGCCCTCCGGCCCCGCGTGTGCGTTGGCCCGCCGCCGGCGGAAACAACACGACATGCAAACACACGCCGTCGTAGGCGGGATCATTGGCATGCCCGTGAGCGTTCCAATCGGACGCGTGCACATGCAGCTCCACATCGCCCGTGACCTCGCGTCCGTCACCCAACACCACGCGCGCTCCCCGAAAATCCGGACCGCCGAGTCGATTCCATTTTCCCGCATGCACCACGCGCACGGGCACACCCTCCGTCGTCACGGCCCGCTCACGTTCAAAATCCCCGCGCCACCAGATTTTCTGCAACAACAGTTCTGAAAAAGAAAACGCCCCATAAAGCCCCTGCATCTCCGCGACCATCTCCACGCGCTTGTTCATGAGTACTACAGCGCGTCCCATTGCCGATCGTTGTTCCGTTTACGCGTCGCCACGTGCGCCGTGACGCCGCGACCCGCCCGCCGCACCCACGCCGATAAATCCTCCGGCGAGATCCACTGCGCGCCCAGCGCCGCGACGGTGCGCCCTTCGCCCACATCACCCGTAGCCACCCAACACGTTTCCGGAGCCGCCGCGCGCCCGACCCAACGCTCGATAAAATCATCCGCCGTCATGCCCGTGGGCGTACGCACCACGGCAAACGTCTGCCGCCCACCCGGACACGTCAGCTCCAACTCGGCGCCACTGCCGTCGAAAACCACGGTCACGCGCACGCCCTCGCCGTCGTGAATCGCCGCAAGCTCACCCACGAGACGCGCCTGTGCAGCCGCACGCTCGCGCCGCAGCAAGGCCCGCAACTCCGGCCACGCGTGCAGGATATTGGCGCCATCGACGAGCAGATGTTTTTCCACCACCACGCATGCAATTTGCGACATGTGCTACACGGAGCAATCTTGGAATGGAAAGCGACGGTCACTTTCCACACTAATTCACTTGCGCGATATCAGCTTAGACTCGTCGATTCGGACCATGCATCCTAACACACTCGCTAGACTCGTGGGCGTCGCTATCATCATCATCGTGCTGGTCGCCGCCGCCGCGAAATCCACCTATGTAGTGGAGCCCGGCTTCCGCGGTGTCCAAGTCACACTTGGTAAGGTCAGCGATGAATTTAAACCTGAAGGCTTCGGCGCCAAACAACCGTTTGTCTCGCATATTGTTTCCGTCCCCATTCGCCAACTCGCCCGCGCCCTTCCCTCCGAGTGTTACTCTTCCGACCTGCAACAGGTAAATATCGCGCTGCGGGTGCTCTATCGTATCCCGGAGGCTTCCGTCGTGAAAATTTATAAAGAATTCGCTGGAGATCCCTTCGACAGTCTCATCGCGCCTCGAGTGCAAGAGGCACTCAAGGAGGTCACCGCCCTTCAGAGCGCCGAACAGATCGTCAAAAAACGCGAAGAAATTAAAGCCCGCGCACTCGTTGCCACGAAAGAAAAAATCGGCGGTATCTTGATCGTGGAGGATATCGTTTTGGAAAATATCACTCTTTCTAAAGAACTCGAGGCGGCGATCGAATCCAAAATGGTGCAAGAACAAGAAGCGGCCAAAGCCCGCTTCACCCAGCAGAAATCGCAAATCGAGGCCGACACCGCCATCATTAAAGCCAAAGGCGAAGCCGAGGCCATCCGCATCCGCGGCGAAGCGCTCCGCGACACGCCCGGACTCATCCAATTGCAGATCGTGGAAAAATGGGACGGCAAAGCCCCACTCGTGATCGGCGGAGGCGGAGAAAATACCGGCACTAATTTCATCCTGCCTCTCGGCACACCCGCGCTCGCACCTTCTGCCGGCGCCAACCCCACGATGCGGAAATGAATCCGTTAACTCGTCGCAAGCTCGGCCTATTTTTTAGCCTAGGCCTGATTTTTGCGCTCATCTTGCTGTTTCCTCGGGCTCTGGTGTGGTTGGAATTGGCCGCGCGTGAGCTCCGTTATATGTGGTGGTTGATCGCGATTCTCGCCGTAGGAGTATGGATGATAATTTACTTCCGTAAAAAACACGATTGAAAGAGCTGAGACTCCCGCGAAGACTGTCGACGCTACATCACGGAGAGGTGGCAGAGTGGTCTATCGCGATGGTCTTGAAAACCATTGGGCCGAAAGGTCCCGGGGGTTCGAATCCCTCCCTCTCCGCCATGCTCTGAAGATCAAATCAGGCATTAATTCGTGAGTCCCCTACACGAACGAACAGGTAGATTCACCGCGGAAAATAAAATACAGCACGCGTGAATCAGACCCCTTGTTTTATTTGCTAACTTGTAACCGCGATCAAGCAGCAGCGACTGACGAGCCCCCCAACACCTCAACCTAGCCCCACCCGAATCGGCCAGAGCTTCTGCGGCCTCCTCTGATTTGGGAAAATGCAACGACCTGAATCACCCTGCTGAAGTTGACCTACTCGATTGGCCCTACAGCAGCGTCCCGCTGCGCATCACCCGCTGTTCCGATTTTTCGTAATCGCACCCAACCACTCTCGCACGTTGAGGGCATCAAAAAGTCTTAATTCTCAGTTTGCCTAAGCCCGATCTCTACCTTTCTTCCTCACCTCTACACCTTCAGACCATGCACCCATCGATCCGATTACTCGTCCTCGCAGCGACCTTGCCCAGCCTAGCATTCGCCCAAGCGCCGTCCGCCGCTGACACCGTGAAGCTCGAAGCATTCACCGTCACTGGCTCCAATCTCCGCGCTGGCGAGTCCACCGGCGGGGTCAACCTCCGCATTCTCTCCACCGCCGAGGTCGAGCAAGCCGGT
>CAJAFD010000079.1 GCA_903938935.1 uncultured Opitutia bacterium | reverse complement strand
ATCGGCTGTGATTCGTTCGCGCTCAGCGGCCACAAATGGCTCGGCGGTCCGCATGAGACCGGCCTCCTCTATCTGCGCCACGATCGCACCGCCGATGTTGCTGTGCCGCTCACCGGCGCCCACGCCGCCGAGTTGCCCTACTTGCCCGGCGAACTCAAATACGCGCCCGGCGCCCTGCGCCACGAATACGGCACGCGCAACGCCGGACTCATCGTCGGCCTCGCCGAAGCGGTGCAGTTTCAAGAACGCATCGGCATCGCGCGCATCGCCGCCCACGGCCGCGAACTCGCCACGCGGCTCTTTACGGAAATTTCTCGAATGGACGGCATTATCATGCACACGCCGGGGCACGATGAACTCCGTTCCTCGATGACGACGTTTTCTCACCCGCGTGCCGACGCCCAGAAATTTTTCACTTATCTGCTCAAGTCGCATCAGCTTCGCTGCCGCCCTGTCACCGAGCAGAAACTCGAAGCGGTGCGCGTCTCTACGCACATCTTTAATTCTCACGCCGAGTGCGAACGCGTCATCGCCGGCGTGCGCGCCTCGCTCCGCGATTTATAAACCGTCATGGCTGCTCACCCACGTTCTCCTTCGGCCTGTGCTGCGACCTCGCTCGGTCGCGGCCCAACCTTAGGGCGTGGAGGGTTCCAGCTCGGCGACCAACTCGATCTCCACCGGCGCACCGGCCGGCAACGCCGACACGCCCACCGCCGCGCGGGCGTGCCGGCCCTTTTCGCCAAACACCGCGACGAACAAATCGGAGGCACCGTTGATGACCTTCGGCTGCGCGGTGAATTCATCCGTGCAATTCACAAAACCGGTGACCTTCACGATGCGTTTCACGCGCGCGAGATCGCCGACCTCGGCTTGCAACACGGCGATGAGTTGCAGCGCACACATACGCGCGACGTCGGCGCCCTGCGCCTCGCTCAACTCGCGACCGACTTTACCGGCGAGAAATTTTCCGTCGGGGCCGCGGGCGATTTGTCCGGCGAGAAACACCAGATTTCCGCTGCGCACCGCCGGCACGTAGTTGGCGATCGCCGCCGGCACGCTCGGGAGCTTGAGCCCCAGCGCGGCAAGTTTCTGCTCGGGCGTGACGTTATCTGCCGCGTTTACGACGGCGAACGAGCAAAGCGTGATCAACCCAAGGCGCAGGAATGTTTTCATAAAAATTATCTGCCCACCTCGGAGAAAATCTCTGCTCATCGCAATCTCGGAACCTATTTTTCTGCGCCGTTTCTTTTCTTCTTTTCATGAACACTAAAACCCCAGCTTTTATCCTCTTCGGCCTTTTGGTGCTGAGGAGTCTCGCGGCCGCTGCGCCAGCCTACGATTTTTTTGTCTGCGCTAATATTAATCGCAACTACGTCATCGGCTCCAAAATCGTCACGACCAACGGTATTTTTCACCGCGACCCCGCGGGCGAGTGGCAGCACCTCGGTTACAATGACACGGGCATCAGCGCCCTCGCGTTCGATCCGCGCGATCGCAACGTCATTTACACCACGGGCCTCAATGGTCTCTGGCGCAGCCTCGACGGCGGTAAACTCTGGCGCATGTGCAACGACTGGACGATGACGGAGGCGCGCGATGTCGCGGTCGATCCGCACGCTCCCGATCACGTTTATCTCGCGCTGCCCGATGGCGTCGCATTTTCCGCCGATCGTGCGCAGACGCTTGTCCGCCGTGAAAACGGTCTGCCCGTCCGCGGCAAATACACGCAAGTGCTCCAAATCGATCGCACGCGGGCTGGTCGCGTTTTAGCCGGTTGTGAACTCGGCGTTTATCTCACCGAAGACGCTGCGCTGCATTGGCGCCAAGTTCTACCGACGAAGGAAATGGTCTTCGATATCCAGCAATCTCCGCATGATCCACTTGTCTGGCTGGCTGTGACGCAGAGCGCCGGTGCTTGGCGCTCGGTTGACGGCGGTCAGTCGTGGAAACAGCTCGCCGCGGTGCCGACCACGCATCCGCTTTATAACATCACGTTTGATGTCACGAATGCGCAGCGCCTCGCGATCGGCAGCTGGGGTCTCGGCGCGTTGACGAGTGAAGACGGCGGCCAGACTTGGACGGAGCGTAATGCTGGTTTGCCCGCACCGCACCGTGTGTGGCGTGTCGGCGTCGATCCAGCCGGGCAACTTTACGCGAGTGTCGTGGCCGAGACGCTCTTTGTTTCCTCCGATTTCGGTCGCACATGGAAACCCGATTCGCTGGCCGGATCGGTGGTGAACAAATTCCTCATCCAGCCCAAGAGCGCTCAGTAATCCTCAAATCACCATCACTATGAAACGCGCTTTTATTTCTGTCCTGTTTTTTTTCATCTCTTCGCTCTTCGTCGCGGCTCAACCTGCGTTTGAAGCTCCGCCGCCCTCGACCGTGCCGGTGCTGGATCCGGTGAAGCGTCGCGCCGAATACCTCGCGCGCGTTAAAGAAGTCATCAATTGGGCCGCCGATGGTGGACAGGCTAAGACCGATGATCCCGCCAAACTCGACCTCGCGATGATCGCGGCGAAGATTGTGCTGAAGGAAGATTTGCCCGGCTGCTCGCAGCGCGTGATCAAATTGATGAGTGAGCCTGGCACAGGCCCATTTTGGATGTTCCCGACCGTCTGCATCGCGTACTTGGGCCGTGATCAACTCACGCCTGAGGCGCTCGCCTCGATCCGTACGGCGTGGCGCACGACGCGACAACTGCGCGGCGACACTGAGAACCACTGGGCGATGTATTATATTTCGCTCTACCTCATGGCCGAGCTCTATCCCAACGAACCGGCAGATTCTTGGTATTCGGGTAAAACCTCCGCGGAGAATCTCGCTGAAGCACGCTCCTACCTGGTTCATTGGATGGATCTCACTACGACGGTCGGCCAAGGCGAATTCAATCCCACGCACTATATCGGTGAATATGT
>CAJAFD010000078.1 GCA_903938935.1 uncultured Opitutia bacterium | reverse complement strand
GCTGCTCACCGGGCTTTATCCGCACCAAGCCGGCATCGGCCACATGATGAACGACGACGGCGTTGACGGCTATCGCGGCACGCTGAACCGCCGCAGTGTCACTATCGCCGAAGCCCTTAAGCCTGCGGGTTATCGCACCTACGTCTCCGGCAAATGGCACGTCACGCCCGGTTACACGCTGGCAGATTGGCAGAATAAATCGAATTGGCCCCGGCAACGCGGCTTCGATCGTTATTACGGCACCATTCAAGGCGCTGGCAGTTTCTGGGACCCCGGTTCACTCGTGCGCGACAACACCAACCTTACCGTCGCCAACGACCCCGAATATCAACCCAAGGAAGAATACTATTACACCGATGCGCTGACGGATCATGCCACGCAATTCATCCGTGAGCACCGCCGCGATCATGCGACTTCGCCCTTTTTCCTCTACGTGCCTTACACCGCCGCGCACTGGCCGATGCATGCGCGCGAGCGTGACATCGCCCAATACAAAGGCCGTTACGATGGCGGTTACTCTTCAATCCGCGCCGCCCGTTGGGCGAAGCAGAAAAATCTCGGTCTCGTCGATCCCACCTCGGAACTCACCCCGCAATCCGGCGATTGGTCGAAGGTTGCCAACAAGGAATTCGAAGCCCGTTGCATGGAAGTTTACGCCGCGATGCTCACGTCGATGGATGCCGGCATCGGCCGGATTGTCGCGGAGCTCAAGGCCACCGGCCAATACGAGAACACCGTCATCCTCTACCTCCAAGACAACGGCGCCTGCGAAGAAACCAACGGCCGCGTCGGCCCCTCTGTCGCCCGCGCCTCCGCGCCCACGTTGCCCCCGCTCGACAACAACGCTTACCAGCACGGTAACAAACCTGCGCAAACCCGCGACGGTTATCCCGTGCGCACGGGTTACGGCGTGATGCCCGGGCCGGCGGATACTTTTGTCGCCTACGGCCGCGACTGGGCCAACGTTGGCAACACACCCTTTCGCGAGTACAAACACTGGGTCCACGAAGGCGGCATCTCGACGCCCTTGATCGCGCATTGGCCCGCTGGAATTCCCGCTGCTCGTAACGGGAAACTAGAGGCCCAACCCAGCCATCTCATCGATCTCATGGCCACCTGCGTCGATCTCGCGGGCGCTTCCTATCCGAAGAAATTCAACGGGGAAACCATCACGCCGATGGAAGGCGTGAGCTTGCGTCCCGCCTTGGCCGGTCAACCGCTCGGGCGCTCTCAGCCCATTTTTTGGGAGCACGAGGGCAACCGCGCCGTCCGCGATGGACGTTGGAAACTCGTGTCGAAATTTCCCGGCGGTTGGGAGCTCTATGATATCACGACCGATCGCACCGAACTCCACGATCTAGCCGCGCAACAACCCGAACGCGTCCGCGCCCTGGTTCAAAGCTACGAAACGTGGGCGAAGCGCGCGGGCGTGTTGCCCTGGCCGGTGAATAAAAACGCCAAGAAAAATTCCGGCTAACGCACGCGTTTGCCGCTTTTATTTATGCCCTTTTATATCCGTTATTTTTGTTTTGTCGCTGGAGTCATCACGGGCGCACTGCATGCGGCCGATCGCCCCAACATCCTCTGGATCGTCACCGAGGATAACGTCGCCACCACCGTCGGTCCTTACGGAGACCCGCTGGCGCGCACGCCCAACATCAACCGCATCGCCGCCGGTGGCATCGTTTTTGATCGCTGTTATTCGGCCTCGGCCGTGTGCGCCCCGACGCGCTCGAGCATCATCACCGGCCGTTTCGCCAGCAGCATGGGCACGCAACACATGCGCAGTCAGCGTCCGCTGCCCGAAGGCGTGAAATTTTTCCCGGAATACCTCCGCGCCGCCGGCTATTTCACCACCAACAATGCCAAGACCGATTACAACACCTCCAGCGATTGGGACTCGGCCTGGAACGAGAACAACAAACGCGCTCACTGGCGTCACCGCGCTCCCGGCCAACCTTTTTTTGCGATCTTCAATTTCGAACAAACGCATGAGAGTAACCTGCACAAACGCACCCCGCTCGTGACCGATCCCGCCAAGGTCCGCGTGCCAGCTTATTTGCCCGATACTCCGACCGTCCGCGCCGATATCGCCCAATACTACGATTGCGTCGCCCGCGCCGATGAGGCCCTCGGAAAAATCCTCGATCAACTCGCCGCCGACGGCCTCGCTGAAGACACAATTATTTTTTACTACGGCGACCACGGTGGCGCCGTCTCGCGCAGCAAACGCTTCCTCTACGAGAACGGCACGCATCCGCCGCTCATCGCGCATTTCCCGAAAAAATATCAACACCTCGCCCCCGCAGCACCTGATTCACGTCTCGACGAACTCGTAAACTTCGTCGATTTCGCGCCCACCGTATTGAGCCTCGCGGGCGTACCGTTGCCCGCGCAATTTCAAGGCCGCGCCATCGCTGGTCCGGCCCGCGCCGCTGCGCCGACGTACACGTTTTCATTCCGCGATCGCATGGATGAACGCTACGATCTCGCGCGCGCTGCGACCGATGGACGCTACCGCTACATCCGCAATTACTACCCGAGCCAGCCCTGGGGCCAGCACCTCGACTTTCTCTGGCGCCAAGCCTCGATGACCGAATGGGCAAGCCTGCACGCGGCGGGAAAACTCAATGCCGCTCAACGCGCTTTCTTCGAATTCAAACCCGTTGAGGAACTCTTCGACTGCGCCAACGATCCCGACAACGTCCGCAATCTCGCCGGCGATCCCAGCGCGCGTCCGCACCTGTTGCGTCTCCGCGCGGCGTTGCGCGGGCATCAACTCGCGATTCGCGACACCGGCTTTATGCCGGAGCCGCTGATGATTGATTGGGCTGCGAAAGCTTCGCCCGCCCTCGTCGCCGCCGATGAGACGCGTTACCCGCTCGCTCGGGTCCTTGATACGATTGACGCTTTGCAGCAGCCCGCGTCGCCCGACGCCAAGGCCCTCTCGGCGGCGTTGCGCGCGCCTGAGGCGGTGATTCGTTATTGGGCGGCGGTTGCGGCGCTGCGCGCCGAGACGTTACCGCATGTGACGCCGCTTTTGCGCGACGCTGAGACCGT
>CAJAFD010000077.1 GCA_903938935.1 uncultured Opitutia bacterium | reverse complement strand
TCTCGTCCGCCACGGGGGCGTTGTCCTAGATTTTTCTTTTTAAGCGATGAAACACTTCCTGAAAGAGACCGACTTCAAGGCCCATGAACTGGGTGAAGTCTTTGCGCTGGCCCGAGAATTCAAAGCCCAGCGCGGTCGCAATGCTACGCCCGTGCTCGCCGGTCAGACCTGGGCGATGATTTTTTCCAAGTCCTCGACGCGCACGCGCGTGTCCTTCGAAGTCGGTATCCACGAGCTCGGCGGCAATCCACTTTTCCTCAACAAAAACGATATCCAGCTCGGTCGCGGTGAATCTGTGGAAGACACCGCAAAAGTTCTTTCGCGTTTCGTGCATGGCTTGATCGTGCGCACGTTTGACCACAGCGAAGTCGAGCGTCTCGCGGCCGCTGGCAACATTCCGGTGATTAACGCGCTCACGGATTTTCTGCACCCGTGCCAGATTTACACCGATGCGTTCACGATGACTGAGCGCTGGGCGAAAAACGACGACCTCGTCGGGTCGTTGCGCGGGCGCAAAATCGCGTTTCTCGGCGACACGGCTTGCAACATGGCCAACTCGTGGATTCTCGGCGCTAATCTTTTCGGGATGAAAATCTCGCTCTCCGGCCCGGCGGAATTCGCCCCCGGTGCGGAGTTGAAGGCGCAGCTGCAGCGCGAAGGTTTCCCGGCCGATTCCTACCAATTCACGACCGATCCGTATCTAGCCGTGAAGGACGCCGATGTCGTTTATACCGACGTCTGGGTGAGCATGGGCAAGGAAGACGAAAAGGCCGAACGCATTCGCCAGATGTCGCCCTACGCCGTCACCGCCAAACTTTTCGCCGCCGCCAAGCCGGACGCGCTCTTTATGCATTGCTTGCCCGCGCATCCCGGTGAGGAAGTCGAACAAGCCGTCCTCGATAATCCGCGCTCGATCATTTTCGACCAGGCCGAAAACCGCCTCCACACGCAGAAAGCCATCATGGCGGTGTTGGCCAAGGCCGCGCGTAAGTAAACTCACCTTCAGTCCTAAAAAATTCTATCCATGAAAATCGTCCTCGCATACTCGGGCGGCCTCGACACGTCCGTCATCGTCAAATGGCTCAAAGAAACGTACGACGCTGAGATCGTCACCTTCGCCGCCGATGTCGGCCAAGAAGAGGAGCTCAAAGGCCTCGACAAAAAAGCGCTGAAGACCGGCGCTTCGAAACACTACACGCTCGATCTCGTCGAAGAATTCGCGAGCGATTTTATTTATCCGATGATCCGCGCCAACGCGATCTACGAGGGTCAATATTACCTCGGTACTTCCATTGCGCGCCCGCTCATCGCCAAGGCCCAAGTCGATATCGCGAAGAAAGAAAAAGCCGACACGGTCGCGCACGGTGCCACCGGCAAGGGCAACGACCAATGCCGTTTCGAGCTCACCTATATGGCGCTCGCGCCGCAGCTCCAAATTATCGCCCCGTGGAAGATCGAGGCTTACCGCGAACTTTTCCCCGGTCGCGCCGAGATGATCGCTTACTGCGCTCAGCACAAAATCCCCGTCGAAGCTTCGCTCAAGAAG
>CAJAFD010000076.1 GCA_903938935.1 uncultured Opitutia bacterium | reverse complement strand
GGGGAAAATCGTGGACTGCGGGGTGTGCGCCTGGATGAGGTTTTTCAACCGGAGGAGATTGGCGTAGGTCGCCGGGAAAATCGCCGCGCCGTCGGCGAGCGCCAAGCCGTCAGCGAGCGTGTTAACTGGGGCCGCACCTGTGCGGGCGTCGAGGCGCCACGCGCAGTCACCGGTCGCCGAATCTTCGAGCAACACCCAGTTGCCGGCGGCCGTTTCGAAGCGGCTGTGCGGCCACCCATGGATCGGCTGCGCGTTTTGGATCGCGCTCCGCAACGCCGGCCAGTCCAGACAGAAATCGGGCGACACGCACGGGTTGGTCGCGATGCGCAGATTATTTTGCAGGAGGAACGTGTTGATGGCGGACATGGGAATTTAAGCTGATGTTAAAAGAAGAACGCGCTGCGAAAAACGGGCCGGGCGCGGTGCGCACGAGCGCTGAAAGGTGAAGCCCCGCAGATTTCCGCTGGGCTGACAACACTCGGATTCGTGTCCGCGCTGGTTGATCGCGGACCTACCATTTGTCCGCGGTATCGCGGATCAACTGCTGCAAAATCGGGAAACGCAGTTCGCCGTAATTCATCGCGTAACGCAGTTTGCCTTCACGAAAAACCCAAGTGGTCGGCAGCCATGTGACGGGCAGACCGAGAAACTGCGTCATGCGCTCTTCGTCCGTGCGCGCGGCGTTGGGATGGAGCAGGAGCTCGAAGTTGGATTGGGCGCCGACGCCGTTTTTGGCGAGAAGCTCGCGGCCGATTTCGTTGTGCCAGCTCGTGATGAAGATGAATTTCACCTCGGCGTTGGTGTCGATGAACGTGCTCCAGCCATTTTTCGCGAGCTCAGCGCCGCAGTTGGAGCACCAAGGCGCCCAAAAATGCACGACCGTGATTCCAGGGGACTTGATCGCCTCGGCGACGTGTTTTTCGATCGGTAGCAGTTCCGCCGCGCGGGCCGAAAAAGCCAGAGCCACCCAAAAACCTAGATAGGAAAAAAGTTTCATCGCACGACGGATACGCAACCGCCCGCGGAGTGCAATTATCGGTTGTGTCATTTTCGGGATTGCGCGCGCTCCCGTGGACTCTGTGCTGGACCTCTTTTTCATGGATCTGCCCAACGCCGAACACGTGCTCCGCCTCACGCAGGAGCTGAACCTCAAAGTCCATCAAGTCGCCGCCACCGCGCAGCTCTTTAAAGAAGGCGCCACCGTACCCTTCATCGCCCGCTACCGTAAAGAAGCCACCGGCGAGCTCGACGAGGTCCAGATCACCACGATCCGCGACCGCCTCGAACAAATGGCCCAAGTCGACGAGCGCCGCGCGTCCATCCTCGCCTCGCTCAAAGAGCGCAATCTCCTCACGCCCGCCCTCGAAAAAGCCATCAACGCCGCCGATACGGTCACTACGCTCGAGGACATCTACCTGCCATTCCGCCCGAAAAAACGCACCCGCGCCACCATCGCTAAAGAAAAAGGTCTCGAGCCGCTCGCCGATCTACTTTTCGCCCAAGACGACGCCACCGATCCCCTCGCCGCCGCCCAAGTCTACGTGGGCCGCGAGTACACCGCCGACGACGGCAAAAACCTCAAGTCCACTATCGCCACCACCGACGAAGCCCTCGCCGGCGCCCGCGACATCATCGCCGAACGCGTCAGCGACGACAAAGACGCCCGCGCCCGCCTCCGCGTCATTTACCAGCGCGACGCCATCGTCTCCTCCAAAGTCCTCCTCGGCAAAGACACCACCGCCGAAGCCGCCAAATTCAAAGACTACTTTGAGTGGAGCGAGCCTCTCGCCAAAGCCCCCTCGCACCGCGTCCTCGCGATGCGCCGCGGTGAAAAAGAAATGTTTCTCATGATGCGCGTGCAGTTGCCCGACGAAGCCACCGCGCCGGCCGAGGTCGAGCCGCTCTTCGCCAAAACCAAGAACGCCGCTTCCGCCCAAGTCCGCCTCGCCGTCCAAGACGCCTGCAAACGCCTCCTGTGTCCCGCGATGGAAACCGAGATGCGCCTCGAGTCCAAAAAACGCGCCGACGAAGCCGGCATTAAGGTCTTCGCCTCCAACCTCCGCGAGCTCCTCCTCGCGGCCCCACTCGGCCAACGCGCCGTCCTCGCCATCGACCCCGGCATCCGCACGGGCTGCAAAGTCGTCCTCCTCGATCGCCAGGGCAAACTCCTCCACAACGACGTCGTTTTCCCGGATCGCATGGAAGCCGACGCCAAAGAAAAACTCCTCGGCTTCGTCACATTCTTCAAAGTCGAAGCCATCGCCATCGGCAACGGCACCGGCGGCCGCGAAACCGAATCCTTCGTCCGCACGCTCGGTCTGCCGGCCTCGATTCCGATCGTCATGGTCAACGAATCCGGTGCTTCCATCTACTCCGCCAGTGACGTCGCTCGCGAAGAATTCCCCGACCACGATCTCACCGTCCGCGGCGCCGTCTCCATCGGCCGCCGCCTCATGGACCCGCTCGCCGAGCTCGTGAAACTCGACCCGAAATCCATCGGCGTCGGCCAGTACCAACACGACGTTGACCAATCCGCCCTCAAACGCTCCCTCGACGACACCGTCGTCAGCTCCGTCAACGGCGTCGGCGTCGAACTCAACACCGCCTCCAAACAACTCCTCAGCTACGTCTCCGGCCTCAACACCGCCACCGCAGCGGCCATCGTCGCCCACCGCAACGAAAACGGCCCCTTCAAATCCCGCGCCGAACTTAAATCCGTCCCGCGCCTCGGCCCCAAAGCCTTCGAGCAAGCCGCCGGCTTCCTGCGCATCCGCGACGCCGCCCACCCGCTCGACGCCAGCGCCGTCCATCCCGAGCGCTACAGCGTCGTCGAAAAAATGGCTGCCGACCTCGGCGTCACCGTGCCCGACCTCGTCCGCGACGGCCTCATCCGCTCCAAAATCAAACTCGAATCCTACGTCACCGCCGACGTCGGCCTGCCCACCCTCACCGACATCGTCGCCGAACTCGCCAAACCCGGCCGCGACCCGCGCGAAAAATTTGAAACCTTCGCCTTCGACGCGAGCGTCCACAAACCCGAAGACCTCAAGCCCGGCATGAAACTCCCCGGCATCGTGACCAACGTCACCGCCTTCGGCGCCTTCGTCGACATCGGCGTCCACCAAGACGGCCTCGTCCACGTCAGCCAACTCGCCGATAGCTTCGTCAAAGAACCCGCCGCCGTCGTAAAGCCCGGCCAGAAAGTCACCGTCACCGTCACCGAGGTCGACCTGCCCCGCCAACGCATCGCCCTCTCGATGCGCAGCAACCCCACGCTCGGCCCGAAAACTCTGAACAACGGCAGCCCCGGCGGCCCCCGCTCGCCCGGCTCCGGCCCGCGCCCCGGCGGACACGCGGCCCCCGCCGCGCCCCGCGCCGCCGCGCCGGTTAATAACGACTGGTTCGCCGCCGCCTTGAACAAAAAACGCTGATCATTAGATAAGATACGCGTTAAATTCAGGGGAGCCTTTTAACGCGATCGGGAGTCAGATGGGGTGATGAAAAACCAAAAAATTCTCCCCACCCCCGAAATCTTGGCCGCCAAAGTTATCGTTCGCGGGATTCATATCGAGCTCACCCCCGCGCTCCGCGCGTATGCGGAAGGCGTCGCCGAGCGCCTCCTCCGCCACAACGAGCACCTCATCCGCGTCCGCCTCGATATCGAGCTCGATCACACGCGCGCCGCCGGCGACCAATTCATCGCCAAGGGCCACTTGGAAATCCGTGGCCCCGATCTGATCGCCAGCGTCGAAAGCGACGATGCTTACAAATCCCTGGATCTACTCGCCGACAAACTCGACGGCAGCCTCCGCCGCCTCCACGGGAAACACAAAAGCCACCGCCACGATGGCGCCACGGAGTCCGTCGAAGGCGTCGTGCTTTAAACCGCACGGCGCCAGCCGACGCGCCCAGCGCTACAGCTCAACGATAGGGCTGGTGCAATTCCACCGGCTTGCTCTTGGCGCGTAGGCGCAAGTTCAGCATCTCCACGCCGAAGGCGAAAGACATGGAGAAATAAATATAACCCTTCGGAATATGCTGGCCGAGCGCCTCGCCCACGAGCGTCACGCCGATCAGAATCAAGAAACTCAAAGCCAACATTTTTAAGGTCGGATGCCGGTTCACGAAATCACTGATCGCACCCGCAAACGCCAACATCACGCCGAGCGCCACGACCACCGCTGTGATCATGATCCACAGTTGGCTCGCCATCCCGACCGCGGTGATCACCGAATCGAGCGAGAACACCACATCAAGCAGTAGAATCTGCAAAATCGCTCCGCGAAACGAGGCGACTTTACCGCCCGCCGTCGAATGTCCGTCCACGCCTTCGAGTTTCTCGTGCACCTCGACCACGCTTTTGCCGATCAGGAAAAGCCCGCCGAGGAGTAAAATCAGGCTCTTGCCCGTGATCCCGACCTCAAGGATCGGCAGCACGAACAACACCTTCGTCAGGCTCATCAGCCACGAAATACTAAACAGCAGCAAAATGCGCGTCACCAGGGCGAGTAAAAGCCCGATCTGTCGCGCCTTGGCCTGCTGCTCCTTCGGCAACTTGCCCGCGAGGATCGAAATGAAGATCACGTTATCGATACCGAGCACGATCTCCAGCGCGGTGAGCGTGAGCAGCGAAATCCAGACCTGCGAATCAGAAAGTAATTCCATAAGTGGCGATTTCAGAACGTTCCGCTCGATGCGGTCAATCCGACTCGGTCAAAATCGGCCCGCGACGCCGAAAAATCATACCCCCAACCAAGCCAGCCCCAGCCGTAACCAAAGCGGAATCGTCAACAACCCCAGCCCTGTCGTCCCAAGCACGATCTGCACCGCCGTCAACGGCTGCCCGCCATAATGCCGCGCCACGATGATCGGCACCACCGCCGCCGGCATCGCCGCCTGCACCAGCAATACTCGTTTCAACTCTACTGATAACGGCAGCCACTTCGCCGCCGCCAAAATCAACAGCGGCAACAGCACCAGCCGCACCCCACACGCCCAAAGCGCGATCTTCGGCTGCACCAGCGCCCGCACATCGCCGAGGTAATTCGCCAAACTCACGCCCGTCATCAAAACCCCCAGCGGAATCGCGCACACCGCCAGCGCATGCACCAGATCGATTAAAATTTTCGGTAGATACGGCGCCGCTCCCGCGAAATTCAAGATCAGCGCCACCACCAAGGTGATGACGATCGGGTTCACCAGCTTCCGCCAGCCTTCGCGCAGCGACAACCCGCTCAAGACCACCCCGCCCACCGTCCACAGCGCCGCCTCCACGCCGACATTATGCACGAGCAACACGCCGCGACTCTCCGGC
>CAJAFD010000075.1 GCA_903938935.1 uncultured Opitutia bacterium | reverse complement strand
GAGAAGATTTCGTTTAACCGCGATATCCGACCGATCATGTCGGACACCTGCTTTCATTGCCACGGCTTCGACTCCCAGACCCGCGAGGCCGGGATGCGGCTCGATCTGCGCGACGAGGCATTGAAGCCGACCAAGACCGAGGCGCTTCCCATCGTGCCAGGTAAACCGGACGACAGCGAAATCATCAGCCGTATTTTTGACGACAGCGACCCGATGCCGCCCGTCGACGCGCACAAACCACTCACGGCGGCGCAAAAAGAATTGTTTCGTCGCTGGGTCGCGGAAGGCGCCGTGTACGAGCCGCACTGGGCTTATGCGCCGCTCGTGTCACCGCCGCTGCCGACTCAGGCGCGCGGCGACGTAAACCCCATCGACGCGTTCATTCGCGCTCGGCTCACCGAAAAGAAAATCAACCCCTCGCCTGAAGCGGAGAAATCCCGCTTGTTGCGTCGGGTGGCGCTTGACCTGACCGGCTTGCCGCCCACGCCCGAGGAGATGGCGACGTTTCTCGCGGATCGTTCGCCTGATGCCTACGAGAAACAAGTCGAGCGCTTGCTCGCTTCACCGCGCCACGGTGAACGCATGGCCGTCTGGTGGCTCGATATCGCGCGTTTCACGGACACGGTGGGTTTTCACGGCGATCAGAACCAGCGGATTTTCCCGTACCGCGATTACGTGATCCACGCTTTCAATGCCAACAAACGCTTCGATCAATTCACGATCGAACAACTCGCCGGCGATCTTTTGCCCAACCCCACGATCGAGCAACGCGTCGCCACCGGCTATAATCGCCTCAACATGATGACGCGTGAAGGCGGGGCGCAGCCGAAGGAATATCTCGCCAAGTACGGCGCCGAGCGGGTGCGCAGCGTGGCGGCCGCGTGGTTTGGCAGCACGTTCGGTTGCGCGGAATGTCACGACCACAAATTCGACCCGATCAAGACGCGCGATTTTTACGAGCTCCAGTCGTTCTTCGCCGATGTGAAACAGTACGGCGTGTACGGCGATTACGACTACTCACGCAATCCTGACCTGAAAGGTTTCAACAACGACTTCCCGTTTCCCCCCGAGATTGAAGTCGAGAGCCCTTACCTCGTGGCCCGGCACGCCCGCGCGCAGGATGAAATCACCGCGCACGTCACCGCGATGCGTCAACGCGCGCAAGCGCCTGCTCCAGCGGCCCGCCTGGCCACATGGCTCGATGAAACCCGCGCTTACCTCGGTCGCGTGCCGACGGGTTGGGAGCCATTGCGCGCGACAAAGGCCGAGCTGCGCAAAGGCGACAAAGTCATCACTGAGCGGCCCGTTACGGTCGAAACCGACGGCACCGTTTGCGGCGGCCAACCGTTGGCCAACCGCGAATTTTATCGCATCACGTTCCAACCTGACGGCGGTCGCATCACCGCTTTACGACTCGAGGTGATGCTTGAGCCGCCTGCCGGTCCGGTGGAATGGAAATGGCCGCCGTCAAACGTCATGCTGATCCCGAGCGTGCAATGCGCCGAGGGCGAAGTCCGTAAACTCGACGTAGTCTTCGCCGACGCGACGGTGAAGGCGCCGCGATTCGTCAACGGCGCCGAACTGCATGGCGTCACCGCGGGCTGGCGGTTGCCCGAGCCGACGAAGCGGGAGACGGTCACGGGTGTTTGGTTGCTGGCGGAGCCGCTGACGTTGGCGGCGGGAGAGTCGCTCGTGGTGATTGTCTCAGGTGAGACGTTGCCGAAATTCCGCATGTCCACGAGCCGCCTCGGCGCACGCGATCCGCTCGAAGTGGCGTCGGCTGCGACCTTGGCCGCGTTGACCGCGCCGCAGCGCACGCCAGCGCAGGAAACCTTGCTCGCTGACACGTGGCTGATGAGCACGGCCGACGAACCGGCGGCATTTGCGCGTTATCATCAGCTCGTCACGAAGCTCAACGACACCTACCGCGGCAAAGCTTGGTCGATGATCACGGAGGCGACCGAACCGATTGCCGTGCGCGTGTTGCCGCGCGGCAACTGGCAGGATGAGAGCGGCCCAGTCGTCTCGCCGGCGACGCCGAGTTTTCTCCCGGGTCGTCTCGAAAGCACGCCGGAAAAACGGCTCACCCGACTCGATTTGGCTCGGTGGATTGTGTCCCCGGAAAATCCCATCACGGCGCGCGCGGTCTCCAATCGGCTCTGGGCGCTTTATTTTGGCAACGCCCTCAGTGCGGCGGTGGACGATCTGGGTTCTCAAGGAGAATTACCCTCGCATCCCGAGTTGCTCGATTGGCTCGCGAGTGAATTCCGCGGCAGCGGTTGGGACTTGCGGCACATGATTCGCCTCATGGTGACGAGCGCCACGTATCGCCAGAGCAGCAGCCTGCGGCCTGAGCTGCGCGATATCGATCCAGCGAACCGCTTGCTCGCCTCGCAAAATCCGCGGCGGCTCGAGGCTGAATTTGTGCGCGACAACGCCCTCGCGATTTCCGGCCTGCTCGATTTGCGCGATCTCGGTGGCCCGAGCGCCAAGCCGTATCAACCGCCCGGCTATTACGTCGCGTTGCAATTTCCCGAGCGCGATTATCTCGCGAGCGATGCTGATGCGCAGTGGCGGCGCGGCGTTTATTCGCATTGGCAGCGCACGTTTCTGCATCCGATGCTCGCCAACTTTGATGCGCCTTCTCGTGACGAATGTGCCGCGGCGCGCAACGTCAGCAACACGCCGCAACAAGCGCTCACGTTGTTGAACGATCCCAGCTTCGTCGAAGCCGCTCGCGCCTTTGCCGGTCGTATTTTATCGGCCGGTGCCCGTGACGAAGCCGCGCGTCTTGAGCTCGCGTTTCAACTCGCGCTCTCGCGTCCACCGCAGCGCGCCGAGCGTGACTCGCTCACGACGTTCCTCGCCGCTCAACGCGAGATTTACCGCGCCGATCTTTCGTCCGCCAAAAAATTGCTTCGCATCGGCCTCGTGCCGCCCACGGGCGGTGATGTCGTTGAAGCCGCCGCTTGGACTCAACTCGCGCGCGTGCTCCTGAACACGCAAGAAGTCATCACCCGTTACTGACCATGTCGCCTTTCGATCCCACCGCGCACGCCTTGAGCGTCAATCGCCGCACGTTTCTCACCCAGAGCGCCTACGGCCTCGGCGGCATCGCGTACGCGTTGTTGCAGAGCAAACTCGCGGCTGCGACCGCGGCGCCGGCGACGCCGCCGACGGGCTGGAACGGCGCGCTGCGTGAGGCGCATCTGCCGGTGCGCGCTAAGCGCGTGATTTTCCTCTGCATGGCGGGCGGACCGTCGCAGCTCGAGACGTTTGATTGGAAGCCGCAGCTCAAAGCCCTCGATGGGCAGCCGTTCCCGGCGTCGTTTACGGCGGGCCAGCAACTCGCGCAGTTGCAAAACATGGTGTTGAAAGCGCGCGGCCCCATCGCGTCGTTCAGTAAACGCGGCCAAGCGGGCATCGAAATCAGCGATCTTTTCCCGCACATCGGGCGCGTGGCGGATGATCTGTGCGTTGTGCGTTCGATGCAGACCGAACAGATTAACCACGACACGGCGCACGCGTTCATGAACACCGGCTCAATCATCAAGGGCCGCCCGAGCATGGGCTCGTGGTTGCTCTACGGACTCGGCGCAGAGACGCAGGATTTGCCTGGTTTCATCGTGCTCACTTCGCAGGGCAAGACCGGCCAGCAACCGATTTCTGCGCGGCAATGGTCGAGCGGCGTGCTCCCAAGTCGTTTCCAAGGCATCCAGTTTCAAGCCCGCGGTGACGCCGTCCACTACGTCGGTAATCCCGAGGGTGTCTGCCAGAGCACACAGCGTCAGGTCATCGAAGAAGTGCGCCGCATGAACGGATTGCTCGCCACCGGCACGCACGATCCTGAGATCGCCACGCGCATCGCGCAATACGAGTTGGCGTTTAAAATGCAGACGAGCGTCCCTGACCTCACCGATTTTAAAAACGAGCCGCAGGCCATGCTCGACCTCTACGGCGTGAAAGAACCGGGCGACGGCAGTTACGCTTCCAACTGTCTCCTCGCGCGCCGACTCGCGGAGCGCGGCGTGCGCATGATCCAGCTCTACCACCGCGCTTGGGACCATCACGACAACTTGGAGGGCGGCATGAAAAGCGGCGCGCACGACGTCGATCAAGCGACCGCCGCGCTGATCACGGATCTCAAACAACGCGGCATGCTCGACGATACGCTCATCCTCTGGGGCGGAGAATTTGGCCGCACGCCGATGGGGCAGGGCACGGGCCGCGATCACCACATTTTGGGGTTTAGCGTGTTCATGGCGGGTGGTGGCGTGAAGGCGGGCACCGTTTACGGCGCGACCGACGAACTCGGCTACCGCGCCGTGGAAAACCCGGTCAACGTTCACGACTTACATGCGACGATGCTCGCTTTGATGGGCGTCGATCACCGCCGGCTCAGCACCAAGTTCCAAGGGCTAGATGTGCGCCTCACGGGTATCGCCGGCGAAGTGGTTAAAGGCTTGATGGCGTAGAGCGGCGCGCCCCGCCGCGGGTGGCTTCGGGTATTTTCGCTTGTCTCGGCTCGTTGCGCACGGACGCTGGGCCCACGTTTCACTTATGGCGTCCAACTACACCGAAGCCAGTATCAAGACCCTCTCGTCCCTCGAGCACATCCGTCTGCGTCCCGGCATGTACATCGGCCGGCTCGGCAACGGCACCCACGCCGAGGACGGTATCTACGTTCTCTTGAAGGAGACCATCGATAACTCGATCGACGAGTTCATGATGGGCCACGGCAAGAAAATCGAAATCGAGCTCAACGATCGCACCGTGCGCGTGCGCGATTACGGCCGCGGCATCCCGCTCGGTAAACTCATCGACTGCGTCTCGATCATCAACACCGGCGCCAAGTACGACAGCGAAACGTTTCAAAAAGCGGTCGGCCTCAACGGGGTTGGCCAAAAAGCCGTCAACGCCCTCGCGCTCGAATACCGCGCCACCGCCGTCCGCGAAGGCGAGTCAAAGCTCGTCGAATTCGCGCAGGGTAAACTCAAAAAAGACCACAAAGTTATCAAATCCACCGAGCGCAACGGTACGCTCATCGAGTTCATCCCCGACGCCGCGCTCTTCGGTGCCGACTTCAAGTTCCGTCCCGAATTCGTCGAGGACATGCTTTGGAACTACGCCTTCTTGAATCGCGGGCTCACGCTCACCTTCAACGGCAAGGCCTTCAAATCCGAAAAAGGCCTCGAAGACTTACTCGCGAAAAATCTCACCGGCGAGACGCTGTACCCGATCCTCCATCTCGAAGGTGAAGACATCGAATTCGCGATGACGCACGGCAGCCATTACGGCGAAGAATATTTCTCCTTCGTCAACGGCCAGCATACGACCATGGGCGGCACGCATCAGCAGGCCTTCCGCGAGGCCGTCGTCGAGACCGTACGCAATTTTTACAAAAAAGAATTCGACGCAGCCGATGTGCGCCAATCCATCGTCGCCGCAATCGCCGTACGCGTGCAGGAACCGGTTTTCGAATCGCAGACCAAGACCAAACTGGGTTCCGCCGACATGGGCCCAGGTGGCCCCAGCGTGAAGGATTTTATCGGCAAATTTGTCCAGCAGACGCTCGACGTCTATCTCCACAAAAATCCCGCGACCGCCGAGGCGATTCTCAAAAAAATTCAAGCCAGCGAACACGAGCGCAAGGAACTCGCCGGCATTCGCAACCTCGCCCGCGAGCGCGCCAAGAAGGCGTCGTTGCACAACAAGAAGCTCCGCGACTGTCGCCTCCATTTTGGCGACAAGAACGAGCGCGCCGAAGGCTCCAGCCTCTTTATCGTCGAGGGCGACAGCGCCGCCGGTTCGCTTACCGCTTGCCGCGACGTGCAGACGCAGGCGGTCTTCGCTCTCAAAGGCAAACCGCTCAACACGTACGGCCTCTCCAAGAAAGTCATCTACGAAAACGAGGAGTTTCACCTCCTCCAATCCGCGCTCAATATTGAGGAAGGGCTCGACGGATTGCGCTACGGCAAAGTCATCATCGCGACCGATGCCGACGTCGACGGCATGCACATTCGCCTGCTGTTGCTCTCGTTTTTCCTGCAATTTTTCCCCGATCTGATCGCCCGCGGGCACCTCTCGATTCTCGAGACGCCGCTCTTCCGGGTGCGCAACAAAAAGAAAACGATCTACTGTTACGACGAGCAGGAAAAACAAGCCGCCATCGCCGAACTCGGCGCCAGCCACGAGATCACGCGCTTCAAAGGCCTCGGTGAAATCTCCGCCAATGAGTTCAAAGATTTCATCGGTGAAAACATCCGGCTTGAGCCCGTCTCGCTCCATCACCTGCACAACACCGACGAGTTGCTCTCGTTCTACATGGGAAAAAATACGCCTGAACGTCAGGATTTCATTATCGGCAATCTCAAGGTGGAAAAAGATCTAGTCGAAGCCTGAAGCGCTCCGACTCGAACGTTAGCGTAAACCATTTCAGCGACCCTTTCCCGCAATGCCCAAACGCAAAGTACCGAAGACCTCCGATCAAACTGAGCTCTCGCTTTCCGGCGATACCGCGCCCGCGGCCCCCGTGGTTCCCGCGGCTTCCGGCGCCGATGATACGGCCGCCGCGCTCCTCGTCGCGGCACCCAAAGTTGCGGAGAAAAATTCTCCCGATGCGCCGTTGGTGAAACATTACCGCTCCTGGTTTCTAGAGTACGCGAGCTACGTCATTCTCGATCGCGCTGTGCCGCACCTCGATGACGGACTCAAGCCCGTCCAACGCCGCATTCTCCACACGTTATGGGACATGGATGACGGACGTTTTCACAAGGTCGCCAACGTCGTCGGGCGCGCGATGTCGTTGCACCCGCATGGTGACGCTTCGATCGGCGCGGCGCTCGTCGGCATCGGCCAACGCTCGTTTCTCATCGAGCCGCAGGGCAACTTTGGCAACACCCTCACTGGTGACGACGCGGCAGCTCCTCGTTACATCGAGGCCCGACTCACGCCCTTCGCTAAAGACGTGCTCTTCAACCCGAAGACCACTGCTTGGCAGCTCAGTTACGACGGTCGCGCGCAGGAACCCGTCACGCTACCGGCAAAGTTTCCTATCGTGTTGCTCGAGGGGGCCGAAGGGATCGCGGTCGGCCTCTCGACCAAGATTCTCCCGCATAATTTTAACGATCTGTGCCGCGCGGCCATCAATCACCTTCAGGGAAAAACCTTCCGCATTTATCCGGATTTCCCCACCGGCGGTATCGCCGATTTCAGCGAATATAATGACGGTGAGCGCGGCGGCAAAGTGAAGGTTCGCGCCAAGATTGAGGTGCGTTCGAAGTACCTGCTCGCGATCACGGAATTACCTTACGGCGCGACGACCGAGTCGCTCATCGAGTCGATCCTCGGCGCCAACGCGAAGGGCAAAATCAAAATCAAGCACGTCGATGATAACACCGCCGACGTGGTTGAGATTCTTGTCCACCTGCCGGCGGGCGCCGATGCAGAGAAGATTATCCAACAGCTTTACGTGTTCACGAATTGCCAGTTGGCGCTCTCGCCGGCGGCCTGCGTGATCGAGGATGATAAACCGCATTTCCTCGGCGTGCGCGAGATCCTGCGCCGCAGCGTCGACAAGACGAAGACGCTCTTGAAGCGCGAGCTCGAGATCCGCCTCGGGGAGCTGGAGCAACAATGGCATTGGGATTCCTTAGAACGCATTTTTATCGAGGAGCGCATCTATCGCCGGATCGAGAAATCCAAAACCTGGGCTGAGGTCATCAGCGAAATTCGCGAGGGCTTAAAGCCATTTCTCAAGCAACTCCGTCGCGACGTGACCGACGAAGATATCACGCGTCTGACCGAAATTCGGATCAAGCGCATCTCGGCCTACAACCGTTTCCAAGCCGACGAGGCCATGAAGAAGACAGAGGCCGAGATGAAAGAGGTGAAACATCACCTCAAGAATCTCACCGACTATGCCGTGAAGTGGTTTGAGACTTTGCACGAAAAATACGGCAAAGGCCACAAGCGCCGTACGACCTACGACGAGATCGAACAGATTAACGCCGCGCAGGTCGTTTCCGTAAACCAACGCCTCTACGTCAATCGCGAGGAAGGTTTCATCGGCCTCAATTGGCGTCAGCATGAGTTTGTGCAGGAATGCTCCGTGCTTGATAGCGTATTGTGCCTGATGGCCGATGGCTCGCTCAAGGTCACCAAGGTCGCCGACAAGGTGTTTATGGGTCGCGATATTATCCATTGCGCGATTCTACCCGCCGACGGGGACAAGAATTTTTACACCATGGTTTATCAGGACGGCGCTTCAGGCAAAGCCTTCGCCAAACGCTTCCAAATCGGCGGACTCTCTCGCGACAAATTGTACCCACTCGTCCCCAGTGAGGGCTCCAAGGTGATCTACCTCGAAGTCAGTCCGACCGAAAAAGCCATGCCGAAAACTCTCCACGTATCACTCGATGGCCGTGGCGGCGCGCGCATTCGCGAACTCGACTTCGATCTCACGCCTTTACCGGTGAGCAGCCGCAGCGCTAAAGGCCTTACCGTCAGCAAGTGGGCCGTGAAGAATGTGAAGCGGCTCAACTGATTTTATTTTTTTAGGCTGGGTTTGCTGGATGCGGGCAGCCTGGCCGTTGGTTAACTTTCGCGTAGGTTTCGGCGCTGGTGAACTTTGCCGTTGGTCCACCAATAAATGTCGTTCCTGTAATAGACAGCCGCGCATGGGCGCGTTAGATTGGATTCTTCTTAGTCTTTTCCTTTACCCCTATGCGTCGAATTTTCCTTTCAGGAGCTACGGTTTTAGCGGTCTTGGCGTTATTATCCCAAATCGGATTCAGCGCGAGTCCTGCTCCCGCGTCTGCGCCTGAGTCAAGCGGGGCGCTTGCCTTCGTTTCCTCGCCAGCTTCGAACGGTGCGAAACTTTCTTTCAACGAGCACATCCAGCCCATTTTGGCGGAAAATTGTTTTTCCTGCCACGGGCCTGATTCGAGTACGCGCAAGGCGAAGCTGCGCCTCGACGGTTTTCAATTTGCGACTATGGAGCGGGGCGACCACGAGGCGGCGATCATTCCCGGTCGACCCGAAGTGAGTCCGTTGGTGGAACGAATTTTATCGAAAGACGCGGATGAAATCATGCCGCCACCCGAGTCGCATAAAACGCTCAAGCCGGCCGAAATCGCTTTGCTCAAACGCTGGATCGCCGAAGGCGCCGAGTATCAGGAGCATTGGTCGTTCCTCGCTCCGACTCGTCCTGTGGTACCAACTCCAGCGGGCATCGCCGCAAACTGGACCCGGAATCCCATCGATTCCTTCGTCGCCGCAAACCTCGTCGTTGCCTGTTTGAAACCTGCAGCGGTGGAAGATCCCGCGCGGCTCTTGCGGCGCGTCACGCTGGATCTGACGGGCCTGCCGCCCACGTCTGCAGAAATCGTCGCGTTCCTGCGCGACCCATCGCCGGCCGCGTATGATCGTGCGGTCG
>CAJAFD010000074.1 GCA_903938935.1 uncultured Opitutia bacterium | reverse complement strand
GACCGCTTCATCCGTTTCGCCGCTCGCGCCGCTATCGAGCGTCAACTTCCCGCCAACTGGACGGACCGCGCGCTCAAAGAAAAAAATCCGCAGGCCGCCATCGAAGCCCTCATCGCGCTCGCGCGCGTCGGCGAGAAACATTTCCAACCGCAGATCATCGACGCCCTCACCCGGCTCGATTACACGCGTCAACCCGCCGAGCTTCGCCTCCCGTTGCTCCGCGCCTGGCAACTCACGTTCACCCGCATGGGTAAGCCCGACGCCGCCACCTGCGCCCGCGTCGCCGCGTTGATCGATCCGTTGTTCCCGGCGACGGACTCGCTCGTGAATCGCGAACTCGTTTCGCTTCTCATCTTCCTCGATTCCCCGACCGTCGTCGCCAAAACCGTCCCGCTTCTCCGCATCGCTGAAAATCCCGGCACGGCCCCCGAAGAAATCGCCAGCCGCGCGCTCCTCGCCCGCAACGACGGCTATGGTCGCACCGTGCAAAACGTCACCGACGCCCGTTCTGACCGCCAACAAATCGCTTACGCCTACGCCCTCCGTCACGCCACCGTCGGCTGGACGCCCGAACTCCGCACGCAGTTTTTCGCATGGTTTCCACGCACGTCCGAATGGAAGGGCGGCGCCAGCTTCACCGGCTTCCTGCGCAACATTCGCAACGAGTCTCTCGCGAAAATCTCCGACCCGCTCGAACGCCAAAAATTCGACGACCTCTCCAAAGTTCCGGTTCATTCGATGGTCGCCGGCGCCATCAGCCCCAAAGGCCCGGGCCAAACCTACACCGTGGAAAGCGCCGCCGCGTTGTTCCCCGCCAAACTCACCGGTCGCGACTTCGCGCAAGGCAAAGCCATGTTCGCCGCCACCGCGTGTATTTTCTGTCATCGTTTCAACGGTGACGGCGCCGGCATTGGCCCCGACATCTCCGGCGCGGGCAACCGTTACAGCGTAAAAGATCTCCTCGAAAACATCATCGAGCCTTCCAAGGTCATCAGCGACCAATACGGCACCGAACAACTCACCATGGCCGACGGCGAAGTGATCATCGGCCGCGTCGTCGCCGAAGACGGCAACCGCTATTCCGTCATGACGAACCCCTTCGCGCCTGACGAACTCTTGCGTCCCGAGATTTCCAAGGTCCGCTCTCGCAAACCCTACGCTATGTCGATGATGCCGGCCGGCCTCGTCAACGCGCTCAACCCCGACGAACTCCAAGACCTCGTCGCCTACCTCCTCTCCGGCGGCAACCCTGCCGACCCGATGTTCGCGAAAGCGAAGTAAGTCATTCGGCTTCGATCTCACCTCCGATGGCCAATCACCCCACCACCGCTGGCGCCCGCGAGCATACGTTTGACGCTATCGTCATCGGCTCCGGTATCAGTGGCGGTTGGGCGGCGAAGGAACTCTGTGAAAGCGGCCTGCGCACACTCGTCCTCGAGCGCGGCCGCGACGTGAAACACCGCGACGATTATCCCACGGCGTTGAAAAACCCGTGGGATCTCCCGCATCGCGGCAAGTTGCCCCGCGACATCGTCACCGCGAATCCCATCGCCAAAAAATGCTACGCCTTCGACGAGGCTACGGCGCATTTTTTCGTCAAAGACGCCGAACACCCCTACGAACAGGAAAAACCCTACGACTGGATTCGCGGTTACCAAGTCGGCGGCAAGTCTCTGATCTGGGCGCGGCAGACGCAGCGCTGGAGCCGTTTCGATTTTGAAGGCCCCGAGCGCGATGGCTTCGGCGAGTGGCCGATCACCTACGACGAACTCGCTCCGTGGTATTCGCACGTCGAACGCTTCGCCGGCATTAGTGGCAATTACGACGGCCTCGAGACGTTGCCCGATGGCGAATTTCTCCCCGCCTGGGAAATGAACGACGTCGAAAAACACGCGCAGGCCAAAATCATGGGCGCGTTTGCCGACCGGCACGTGATCCAAGGCCGCTGTGCGCATCTCACGGCGCCAAAACCCGAACACCTCGCGCAAGGCCGCGGTAAATGTCAGGCGCGCAACCTCTGCTACCGCGGTTGCCCGTTTGGCGCGTATTTCAGTTCCAACTCCGCCACGCTCCCCGCCGCCGCGGCGACCGGGAATCTCACGCTGCGTCCGCACTCGGTCGTTGAATCCATTCTCTACGATGACGCCACCGGCCGAGCGAGCGGCGTGCGCGTGATCGACGCGGTGACGAAACAAAGCACAGAATTTTTCGCCCGCATCGTCTTCGTCAACGCCGCCTGCTTAAACACGAATCTCATTCTGCTTAATTCCCGCTCCGCGCGTTTCCCCGCCGGCCTCGGCAACGATCACGGACTGCTCGGACATCACATCGCGTTTCACAATTATCGCGGCAGCCTCTGGGGTTCTATCGAGGGCTTTGAAGATTCCTATTATTCGGGCCGCCGCCCGACGCAGCTCATGATGCCGAATTTCCGCAACGTGCGGAAACAAGAAACCGATTTTCAG
>CAJAFD010000073.1 GCA_903938935.1 uncultured Opitutia bacterium | reverse complement strand
GCCAAACGCACCACCCCCACGCACACAAGCCACCGCTTTTTACCGTTACCGCGTATTGTGTACATTAGGCGTCGATCACGTGACGACTTTGTCGTTTTTTCCCTCACTATTGTAAACTTATGGTGACAGGAGCTCTTTTACATTGAGGACAGCGGTTTACCTACGGCACCAGACCGGCGCGCTCGCCCGTGCAGCGCATCATTCAAATCAAAATCGCCTCCACCACATACCATGAAATTGGCTAAGAAAATCCTGCAGGCCGCCGCCTTTGCCGCCGCCTCCATGTCGCTCACGTCCGGGCTGCTCGCTCAGACCTCACCCGCCGTCACCTCGACCACCCGCGTCGAAGAAAAAACCATCGAACTGCCCTCCTTCGTGGTCACCGGCCGCGCCGGCACGGAGGTGCGCTCGAAGCTCGAATCCAGCTACTCCATCACCACGCGCTCCGAAGAAGAGCTGCGTCTAGCCTCCCCGATGGGCGTCGCCGAATCCCTCCGCGACATCCCTGGCTTCTGGGTCGAAGCCTCCGGCGGCGAAGCCAGCGCCAACGTCCGCGCCCGCGGCATCCCCACCGACGGCTACTCGACGGTGAATCTCTTGGAAGATGGCTTACCTATCCAACACGACCCCTCGCTCGGCTGGCTCAACGCCGACCAATCCTTCCGCATGGACCAGACGATCAAGACCCTCGAGGTCGTGCGCGGCGGCCCTTCGGCCGTTTTCACCTCCAACGCACCCGGCGGCTCCGTCAACTACATCACGCGCAAGGGCGATACGGGCACCGAAGGCATCCTGCGCTTCGAAGGCGGCGACTTCGGTCACCGGCGCTTTGATTTCTACACCGGCGGCGCGATGGGCGATTGGTATGCAGGCGTCGGCGGTTATCACCGCAGCTCCAACGGCGTCCGTGATGCCGGCTTCAAATTCAACTCTGGCGGCCAGATCCGCGTCTCCGTCGGTCGCAAACTCGCCCGAGGCTCCGTCGATTTCAGCCTCAAACGCATCGAGGACAGCGTCGGTTTCTACCTCGGCACGCCCTTTACCTTCGATGCCTCCGGCGACGTGAAAGCCGTCAACGGCTTCGACGGCCAACACGGCACCCTCACCGGCCCCGAACTCACCCGCTTCAGCCTCCCGAGCGCCAACGGCAAATTCGATTTCGACAACACCATCGGCACCGACCTCAAGCTCACCCAGCTCACGCTGAAAGCGAACCTCGACCTCGGCGGCGGCTGGAAACTCGAAAACGGCGCCCGCTATCGCGACAGCACGAGCGTGCGTAACGGTTTCTTCCCCGCCGCCCTCTCGACCGGCAGCGCCTTCCTGAGCGCCAACCTCGCCGCCCTCAAAGCCCTCTATCCCACCGTCACCACCGCGCAACTCCGCTACGTGACCACCCCCTCCGAAGTCTTCAACCCCTCGACCCAAAACGGCAACGGCTTGGTCCTCAGCGCCTCCATGCGCTCCGTCTCCGTCCCCGAATCTGAATTCCTCAACGACGCCCGCGTCGTGAAAAAATTCCAATTCGGCGGCCAATCCCACGACGTCGCCCTCGGCTTCTACGTCGCCAGCATCGATGAAAGCTTCACCCGCTACTCCGCGCAAAACGTCACCGACGTCCGCGCCAACGCCCGGCTCATGAACTACGTCGGCCTCGACGCCGCCGGCAACGTCGTCGGCTCGCTCACCGAAAACGGTTTCAGCCGCTACGGCAACGAATGGGCCAACGGCTCCGGCTCCCAGACCTCCACCGCCATTTATCTCTCGGATGAATGGACGCTCGCCCCCGGCCTCCGCCTCGACGCCGGCCTCCGCCACGAAAAAGCCGAAGTCTCCACCACCACCGAAGGCACCAAGGCCGTGAACCTCGGCATCTCCACCACCCCGGTCGACGACAACGTGCTCACCGGCAACGGTCTGTTCACCCCCGCCAACCCCACCTACTCCAAGACCATGTGGTCGGCCGGCATCAACTACCAACTCAACAAAAACTCCGGCATCTTCGCCCGCACCACGGTGGCCAACAAAATTCCCAGCATCAGCGACTTCATCACCAACCCGACCAACACGCCCCGCGTCCCCACGATGCGCATGCACGAGGCCGGTTACAAATACTCCACCAAGCTGGCCGATCTCTACGCGACCGGCTTTTACACCGGCTACGATTCCTACGGCTTCAGCGAACTCGCCTATAACGCCTCGACCAACGGCTACGTTAGCCGCACCTCCTTCACGAGCACGAAGACCTACGGCGTCGAACTCGAAGGCGCGCTCCGTCCGCTCACGTGGTTTGAACTCAAGGGCACGGCCACCCTGCAACGCGCCCGCTTCGGCGATTTCAAATACATCAGCGGCGTCACCAACGGCGTCACCACGACCACCAACTTCTCCGGCAACCAACTCCTGCGCGTGCCCGAGACCAGTTTCCGCCTCACGCCCTGCGTGAACCTCGAGCCCCTGCGCCTGCACCTGGAGCTGCCCGTCGAGTATTTCAGCGACCGCTACTCCGATGCGGCCAACCTCCAGAAACTGCCCGCCTACAGCGTCCTGCATTTCCGCGCCCGCGCCTCACTCACGCGCAACCTCACGGCGTATCTGATCGTGGATAATCTCACCAACACGCTCGGCCTGACCGAAGGCAACCCTCGCTCCGGTCAGTTCATCAGCGGCGACGTCGGTGCGACGTATTACATCGCCCGCTCGATCCTCGGCCGCTCCGGCCGCATCGCCCTGCAATATCAGTTCTAATCGCGCTCAGCCGCCCTGAGCTGCCCGCCGAACCGCGGAGATTTCACCCTGAAGTCTCCGCGGTTTTTTATTTTAAAAAAATGAGGCGCCGCCCAAGCTGCAGCGGCCCGCCCCCGATCGCGCGAGTTCGTGAGTTTTTAGTTGTCCAAACCTCGATCGGTATATCGCTTGCATACGTTACTTAAACACAACCCCTGTGTTTACCCCCCTCGCTGCGCAAACGGATACCCCTCCTTCGCGTGGCTCAAATGTTAGTCCGTTCATTTACCCCATGAAAACTGCCTGCCCGACTCCCTGTAATCTGTCCGCCGCCGCCGTGCGTTTCTGCACGAGCTTAAGCGTTTTAGTGTGCGCATTGTTTCTCACTGTAGCCGCAGCCTCCGCGGCTGAAGCCAGTGGCAGCGGCACGATCACCGGCGCCGTCAGCAACGCTGCCACGCGCAACCAACTCACCGGCGCCCTCGTCGCCATCCCCACGCTCAATCTCTCCGCGCTCTCGGACAACGCCGGCCGCTACACGCTCACCGGTATCCCCGAGGGCACACACGAAGTCGTCGTCACCTACATCGGCCTCGATGCCACGCGCCGCCGCCTAGTCGTGAGCGCCGCGCAAACGATCACCAGCGATTTCGAACTCACCGCGGGCATCTACAAACTCGAGTCGTTCAAGGTCACCGGCGAACGCGAAGGCAATGCCGCTATGATCACCGAAAAGCGCAACGCCACCAACGTGAAGGACGTCATCGCCATGGATTCCTTCGGCTACCTCCCCAACATGAGCGCGGGCGAAGTCGTCCAACGTCTCCCCGGCGTCGCCGGCAGCCCCACCGACGAAGGCCTCGCCTACCGCTTCAACATCCGCGGCATGGACCCTGCGCTCAACAACGTCACCGTCGACGGCGGCTCGCTCACGACCCTCGGCACCAACCGCAGTTTCGAGCTTCAGTCCATCACCGGCGCCATGTTCGAAGGTCTCGAACTCATCAAAGGCCAGACGCCCGACAAAGGCGCGGATTCCCTCGGCGGCACCATCAATTTCAAAACGCGTTCCACCTTCAGCATGAAGGAAGACCGCCGCACCACCTACAACGTGAGCATGCGTTGGGCCCCGCCGTTTTTCGAGCAGACCCCGATTCGCTCGCAACACCGCTCGCACCCTATTTTCAACCTCACGCACCAACAAGTTTTCAGCATCCTCGGCGGCCACCGCAACCTCGGCACCTCCGTTAATTTGTTCTACTCGGAAAACGCCGTCGGCGGCTTCGAGACCGTCTTCGACCGCACCTTCATCAACGACGGCCCCGCACCCGTCTTCAATTACCAGACCTGGGACAACACCAACAACCGCAAGCAACAGAGCATAAACTTTAAGACCGACTTCAAATACTCCCCGAACACGAAGTTCACCCTCAACGTCACCGAAAACGACAACTTCGAGCGACTCCGCCGCCGCGTCCGCGTCACCGCCGCCGCCTCGGGTAATAGTAACACCCAAGTTCCCAGCGCCACGACTGG
>CAJAFD010000072.1 GCA_903938935.1 uncultured Opitutia bacterium | reverse complement strand
GTGAAGCGGTGCCGGCGGCGACCGCGAAGAGCAGGGTAAAGAAACGCATCCGCCCACGCTTTATCACGTCGGGCGAAATGGCAATCCTGCGGGCTCGCTCGCGGGAATTACGGCTCGACCGAAATCGCGGTGAAATCAGGCGCCCATAATCCGTCCTCACGCCAACCTTTGACGCGGGGCGAAAGCAGAAAAGTTTTTATATTGAAATAAAGTGGGGTCACGGCGGCGGCGGTGAGGAGTTGATTCTCGGCGGACACAAAATCCGCTCGAGCGACAGCCGCGTCGAACGCGGGTGAACTCCAGCCGGGATAATTTTCCGGGGCACCGGTGGCGAAATCTGAAAGCAGGTTGGAGGCGTCGGCTACGTCGGGGATCGCGTTGATCAACGCGATAGCGTAGTCGCCGGTGGCTAGGGCGGCGAGATGGACGCGGGCTTCGCGCTGGGTGAGCGCGATTTCTAGGCCGAGGTTTTCGCGCCACATGGCTTGAATCGCCTCGAGGACCGCCGGACTGGTCCAGAAGGAGAGCTCGAGGCGCGGAAAATTTTTAGCGTTGAAGCCGGCGGCGGTGAGGAGCGCGCGGGCGGCGGCGGGATCGTGACGGTGCGCCGTCGCTAACTCGCTGGACACATCGGCGGGGCGAAGCGCCGGTGGAATCATGCGACCGGTGGCGGGTTGGCCACCTTGGAGGATTTTTTTCGTGAGTTTTTCGCGGTCGATCGCGAGGGCGAGAGCTAGGCGGACGCGCGCGTCGTCGAGCGGAGGGCGGCGCGTATTGAAGGACAGATAGCGCGTTTCGATCAGCGGGTGCCGTTGCAGCTCGCCGGGACGTTCGGCTTGGTAGGCGGCGATTTTTGACGAGGGGACAGACATCGTGGCATCGATTTGGCCGGCGCGGTAAGCGCGTTCTTCGGCGTCGCCGCTGTCGAAGCGGATGAACTGGATTTCGTCGAGGCGCACGCGGGCGGCGTCATACCAGTTTGGGTTTTTGCGGACGACGATGCGTTGGTCGGCGCGCCATTCGCTGAGGAGGAATGGGCCGTTGCCGATGAAGTTTTCGGGGCGCGTCCAGCTGCGACCGTGTTTAGTGACGACATCGCTGCGCACCGGCAACCATGGGCCGCTGGCGACGATGTAGGGGAAACGGGGATGCGCTTGCTCTAGGGTGATGACGAGCGTGCGGGCGTCGGGGGCACGGAAGCCGACGGCGTTGAAATCGGTGAGCGCGCCGGTGGCAAAAGCGCGGGCATTTTTTACGAGGAAAAACGTGCTAGCCTTGGGCGCCGCGGTGGCGGGCGTGAGGAGGCGTTGATAAGCAGCGATGAACTGCGCAGCGGTGACGGGCGCGCCGTCGGACCAGCGGGCGTTGGCACGCAACTGAAACGTGTAAGTGAGCCCGTCGGCCGAGACTTCAAAATGCTCGGCAGCACCCGGGCGCGGCGCGGTGGTGTTTTCGCCGGGAACGAGCAGGCCTTCGAGGAGCGTGCGTAGCGTGCCGAACTCGTCGGGCAACGTCGTGGTCGCAGGATCGAGCGAGGCGGGTTCATTGCGTTGGCTGACGCGTAAAATCTGGACCTGCGCCGCCGGAGTGGGCGACGTTTGGGGTTCGGCTTTACGGGTGCACGCGGTCCAGCCGAAGCCCGCGAGCAAAAAGAGGACGACGCGGCCTAACCCGCGTTGGACGGAAGCGGCGCGGTGGGACGGCGGGGCCATGGGAGCGGGGCGGAGCAGGGACCGACGCGTTCGGGCTGGCAGGACGCGTCGTTTACTCCTTGGGGATTTGGTTGTCGGTTTTCAGCACGAGCACCGGCACTTTGGATTTCACCCACACCTCGGCTTCTTTAAAAAATTTGGCCGGCACGTTTTCGAGGGCTTCGCCGACCGTTTTCGCGGGGTAGAGGCGACCTTTTTTGGAGGCGTTGTAATCGTAGGCGCCGCGGAAGATGCGGTCTTGGGTGGTGGCCACGCTTTCGTCCTCGGGAATCTGCAGAACCCAGGCGACGAAATCGTGCTTGGGGAGGCGGTTGTCGGGATCGCTGGCGAGGACGACGAATTGTTTTTTAACCGCGGGTGGTTTGTCGCCGTCGGGACCCTCGGGCTGGGCGGCGAGGTTCATCTCCTCGATGACTTGGCGGAGGAGCTTGG
>CAJAFD010000071.1 GCA_903938935.1 uncultured Opitutia bacterium | reverse complement strand
CCCCGGCGCCCTCACGCCCCTCGTCCGCACACTGACCGATCACACGCTTTGGGAAAAACAACACGGCCGTCTCTACTACAACGGCGCTTGGGACTTCGCCCGCCCCGGCCGCAACGTCGATCCTCACGCCACGCCCGACCTCCCCGAAGGCAACCCCACCACCGCGCCTGCCTCCGAACACGCCGCCAACTTTATCATCCGCCAAGCCCGCGCGCATCCCGGCGAAATTTCCCTCTGGTGCGCCGGCCCGCTCACCGACGTCGCCCTCGCGCTCCGTCTCGAACCTCAGCTCCCCCAACTCCTGCGCGAACTCCATTTCATGGGCGGCTCCTTCCACCCGATGACCGAGTCGCGCGAGTTCAAACACTCCCCGCGCCGCGAGTTCAACCTCCGCTTCGATCCCGAAGCGGCCCGCATCGTCTTCCATTCTCCGTGGCGCAAAATCACCTGCTCGCCGATCGACATTTCTCAAGACGTCCGCTCCACGCCCGAACACTTTGCCGCCATCGCGCGCGCCGGTACGCCCCTCGCCGCCTATCTCGATAAATTTGGCCAACGCGGCCGCCCGCTTTGGGATGAGATCGCCGCCGCTTCTTGGATCGACCCCAGCATCGTCACGCACGCCGAAGACGTGTTCATCGACGTGAACCTCGACCGCGGCGCCAGCTACGGCGACACCCTCAGTTGGCCGCCCGGCTTCGAACCCGGCCATGGCGAAGCCCGCGCGCGTCTCGAAAAACGCCTCGATGTCGCCCGTTTCTCCACACTGTTCACTACGCTACTTTCCCGCTAATTAACCACTCATGCGCCTCGCTGTCGTTTTCCTCACTTTCCTCACGCCTGCCATTTCCTTCGCTCAACCCGTGACCACGTCCCCCGCGCTCCAACCCGCCGATCTCATCATCACGCACGCGCACGTCGTCACCATGAACGCGACGCGCGAGGTCATTCCCGATGGCGCCGTGATCATCCGCGATGCCCGCATCGTCGCCGTCGGACCCACCGCGATAGCTGCTCACTACACCGCGAAAAAAACCATCAACGCCCGCGGCAACCTCGTCGTCCCCGGCATGATCAACACCCACACGCACGCCTCGATGACGGTCTTCCGCGGCCTGGGCGACGACGTGCCCGACCGCCTGCGCCGTTTCATTTTTCCCCTCGAGAAAAACCTCATCGACCGCGAACTCGTCTATTGGGGCGCGCTCCTCGGTTTCATCGAAATGGTCGAGGGCGGCACCACCACCGCCGTCGACATGTATTATTTTGAAGACGAAGTCGCCCGCGCCGCCAAACAGATTGGCATCCGCGGTATCCTCGGCGAAAGCATCCTCAATTTTCCCACGCCCGACTCCCCCACGCCCTACGGCGGGATCGAGTACGCCAAAAAATTCGCCGCCGACTGGCGCGACGATCCGCTCATCACGCCTGCCCTCGCCCCGCACGCGCCTTACTCGCTCGACGCCGCGCACCTTGCCCTCGTGGCGAAATTATCCGCCGAACTCGATCTGCCCGTGCTCATGCACGTCGCCGAGATGCCCGACGAAGTCGCCACTCTCCGCAAAGAGCGCAACATGACCCCGGTCGAATACCTCGACTCCGTCGGCCTGCTCACGCCGCGCCTCGTCGCCGGCCATTGCATCTTCGTCAACGACTCCGACATCGCCCTTCTGAAAGCCCGCGACGTCGGCATCGCCCACAACATCGTCGCCAACATCAAATCCGCCAAAGGCATTGCCCCCGCCCTCAAGATGCACGACGACGGCCTCCGCGTCGGCCTTGGCACCGACGGCCCCATGAGCGGCAACACCCTCGATGTCATCGGCCAGCTCGGCTACGTCGCCAAGCTCCACAAACTCGACCGCAAAGACCGCAACGTCATGCCCGCCCTCAAAGTGGTCGAGATGGCCACCCTCGGCGGCGCCCGCGCCCTCCATCGCGAAAAAGACCTCGGCTCCCTTGAGCCCGGCAAACTCGCGGACATCATCATCCTCGATCACGAGGGCACCAACATGATCCCGCTCTACGACGTGTATTCCGCACTCGTTTACGCCGCCGGCCCCAAAGACGTCCGCACGACGATCATCCACGGCCGCGTCATCATGGAAGATCGGAAGTTTTTCACGATCGACGTCGCCACCGTGAAAACCCGCATGCGTGAAATCGCCCAGCGCATCACCGCCGCCCTCGCCGCCGGCTTAAAATAACTCCTGCAACGACCGAGGGCCATCGCAACGTTGGCATCTTGCTTGGCCAGAGCGTTGGCTTGAGTGGCAGCGACCTGAGAAAAGATCTCCATACTCCCGCCTGACGCGTCGCTCCTTTATCGGCCGATTTGCTCTTGGGGCGGCGGCGAAATCCCCAAAGCGGGGATTCGCACTCATTCGTCTCGATAACTACTCGGATTAAAAGCTCAGGCCAGCGTTGAAAAAGACCGAGTTTGTGCGTCTGGCCGGCGCGGTCACTGGCACGCAGTCCAAAGGCGAGAAATGCGCGGCGGACTACGAGTTCTCCGAGAAAAAAATCTACGGTTATACGACGATGAATCACCCCGCGGATAATCCCTAAATAGACCCGGTCTAAGTAGTGACGCCACCGGGGTTGCCCGTGGAACATTCGATCCGCTCGGGTAAGCGAGTAAGCACGTCAAGGGTGAGAAGCCCATGGCGAACACGGCGGCCGATTGCGATGCGATGCTGGATGCGAGCGGCAGGGCGAAGCAGGCGTTGGCGATCGGCGACCAGCTGCGCTATGATCCTGACCACAGGGGGCTGATAGGTCTCGCCCGAGAGAAAAAATTTGGGCCGCTCATGAAGATGAGCCGTCTGCGTGGTTTGAAAACAGCCTGCGCAACGGCGTGAAACCGTGGCGCGTGAACGCGGCGTTGGCCGGCGGTGGCACCTTTGTGGACGTAAGAAACTGCGCAATTCACGCAGCCTAGATGGCGACCTGCGCGGCGGCGGGAAGGAATCGGATGTTTTCGTATAGGAGCGGCGATCGCTGCCTTGCGCTCGGGCAAGAGATCGCTCCCATATTCACATGCATATTCGTTCAATACCCCATGGCGCGACGTTGCTGATGGCCGCGCTCATAATCACTGGTTGCGGCAAATCCGACTCCAAGGCCCCAGAGTCTGCCGCGGCGGCAAACGCCGGCCCTCGCAAGGTCCTGAATTTTGGCAACGGCACCGAGCCACAGGATCTCGACCCGCAGATCGTCACGGGTGTGCCGGAAAACAAGATCGTCAACGCGCTCTTCGAAGGCCTCGTCGCCGAAGGCCCCAACGGCGATGACACGATTGGTGGAGTGGCGGAGCGGTGGGATATTTCGCAGGATGGACGCGTTTACACGTTTCATCTGCGCGCCGACGCCAAGTGGTCCAACGGCGACCAGGTGACCGCGCAGGATTTTGTAGCGTCGTTTAAGCGCATCCTCACGCCGGCGCTCGCTTCGGAGTATGCTTATAAGTTGCACCCGGCGGTGGGCGCGGAGGATTACAACAAGGGCAGGCTCACAGATTTTTCAAAGGTGGGTTTCAAGGCACTCGATGCGCGCACCCTCGTCGTGACCTTGAATAACCGGACCCCGTTCCTGATCGAGGCGATGAAGCACTACTCATGGTTTCCCGTGCACATCCCGACAGTGGAAAAGTTTGGCGGACTCGCCCGCAAAGGCACGCCATGGACGCGGCCGGAGAATATCGTGAGCAACGGTCCGTTCATCATGAAGGAGTGGCGGCCGAGCCAGAGGATCGTGGTCACGCGCTCGCCCACTTATTGGGACCGAGCAACGGTAAAGCTAGACACGATCAACTTCATGCCCACTGAGAGCATTGATACGGAAGAGCGCATGTTCCGCACCGGCCAAGTTGATAAAACCAACGAACTGCCGAACACGAAAATCGATACCTACAAACGGGAGTTAGCCGCGAGCTATCGGGAAGAACCCTACTATGGCGTATATTTTTACCGGCTCAACGTCACGCAGCCACCGCTGAACGACAAGCGCGTGCGCCGCGCGCTGGCGCTGGCGCTCGACCGTAGCTCAATCGTGCGGAACGTCACCCGCGGCGGGCAGACGCCGGCTTACAATTTTACGCCGCCCTCGCCAAAGTTTAAGTCAGAGGCGCGCATCGCCGGCGACCTCGCTGAGGCTAAGCGGCTCTTGGCCGAAGCCGGTTTCCCTGAAGGTCGCGGTTTCCCCAAGATCAACATTCTCTATAACACCTCGGAAAACCACCGCGCCATCGCTGAGGCAATTCAGCAGATGTGGCGCACTCGGCTTGGGGTGGAGATCGGTCTGACAAACCAAGAATGGAAAGTTTATTTGGATTCACAGGACAACCTAGCCTTCGACATCGCGCGCGCGGGCTGGATCGCGGACTATGTCGATCCCAACACCTTTGTGGACATGTGGCGCACGGGCGGCGGCAACAACGATACCGGCTGGAGTAACGCGACGTATGATGCGCTGCTGGATGAGTCCGCGCGCGTGGGCAGCGACGCTGAGCGTTTTGCGATTTACCAGAAGCTGGAGGCCATCTTGGCCGACGAAGTGCCGATCATCCCACTGTATTTTTACACGCGGGTGTTTGCGATGAATCCGAAGCTCCGGCTCGTGCCCAACGTGATCGATAACCGCAACTGGAAGTTCGTGGAGTTTCTACCGTGAGATAGCGCTTGGGGGTTCTTTCCGGCGACTGACGGAAACTCCCCAAGGCACGCCTCCCTCTTTCCCGCATCCACTCCAGCCAACGCCCAAGCCGGCGGCGGCTCAGGTCGGAAGAACCGACCCGATCATTTTTTAAAACCCAACAAGTGCCCGTCAAATCGGAGCAACCGCACAAGTCATATTTCAAACGTTCACCCAAAAATCCTGCGCACATTGGTGCCCGGGGCCGGACTCGAACCGGCACGACCTTACGATCAGGGGATTTTAAGTCCCATGCGTCTACCATTTCGCCACCCGGGCGGGTGAACATCTGCGATAGACAAGCGCCCCACGT
>CAJAFD010000070.1 GCA_903938935.1 uncultured Opitutia bacterium | reverse complement strand
GCGCCCCGCGCATCGAGTTCATCGACATGCCCGAGGTGCTCCGCGGCAAATATCAATATTACACGCGCGCCGACATCTCTAAGTTGCGCGCCACCGACTACACCCGCGCCATGACGCCGCTCGTGGATTCCGTGCGTGACTACGTCCAAAATTACCTCGTGCCCGGCAAGAAACTCGGCGAATAAACCGGCACGACGGCGAGAATTACCGCGCAAAAAACCCGACCTGCGCAGGTCGGGTTTTTTAATGGTTTCGAGCGGCGGAGGCCCGTAAGCAGTAGCGGCGGCGGAATTACTGGATTTTCAGCAATTCTTCGGCGGACCACTCTTTGCGATCGCCTTCCTTGGCGCGAATCGCAGCCACAAGCTCGGTTGAGATCGGGCCAGCGGTGTTGCCCCATTCTTGGCGAATGTAGGTCAGCACGGCGGCGATTTTCTCATCGCTCCAATTGTAACCCGAACCCGCGACTTTGCCGAAAACGGGCATGGCCGCAGCGGAGTATTCGACGCCCATGACTTTGATCGGACCTTTGAGACCGTGGACGACGATACGGACGAGACGTTCTTCAGAGCCAGTCACCCATTCTGAACCAGCGAGCGGTGGATTCACCCCGGTGAGCCCCTTGCCGTCAGCTAAGTGACAGGCGATACAAGCGGCGGCGTATTGTTTTTTGCCGAGGACGATCGGGTCGATCTTGGCGACGACTTCGGCGCCCGTCGAGGGTTGGGCGTTTTCGTCGAAAATGTTTCCACTGAACTGGCCCGAAAATCGGCCCATGTAGCTACCGGCCCAGAAAATGAGTCCGCTGAAGCCGAACAACAGGGCGAGCGGCATCAGTTTATAGTTACCCTTTTCGTCGGCTTGTTTGCCGGCGGCTTTTTCGTGAGCGGCGAGCAAGCTGGTGTCGCTGGCAGCCGATTGGGTGAGGCGAGGATCTTGATTCGATGACGTGCTCATTTGTGCGCCCCTTCCGCTTGCGCTGCAGCCTGAACCACAGGGCGCGACTCGGGATAATCGTAAACGGTGTTTAAATTAAGGAGGTAGGCGACCAAGGTCTGAGCTTGTTCGCTGGGGACGACGGCGTAACCGGCGGCGGGGGCCGCGCTGCCCGTGAGTTTCAGGGCTTTCGCGGGGACTTCGCCCGTGACTTTGACTTGTTCAAACAAGAACGCGTGTGCGGGCATGGCTCCTTGGCCAGCGTAGAGGAGATTCATCAAATCCTCCGCATCGAGCGCACTGGGCTTACGACCGGCGGAGTTGGTCAAATCGGGACCAATGCGCATCGTACCGAGCTGCGCGAAGGGTTGAAAAATATAATCACGGGCGACGCTTTGGCGCTCGCCCCAACCCCGGGCCTGATCGGCACCGAAGCCGGGACGACGGACTTGCTGCGTATGGCACGAAGCGCAACCGAGGTCACGGTAGACGAGTTGACCGCGAGCGGCGACGCCAGGCATGCGATCCGGGAAGGCCTTGCCTTCGCCGTCGTCAAAATACGGCGTCAACGCACCGAGCTGGTGGTTGGCGAGCAACACCACGGCAAACGAAACCGTGAATGAGGCAAAAAGTCCGAGGAAAAAGAGCGTTCCGTTTTTCATTACGCGGTCTCCTTGATATCGCTGGTGGCTTGGAAAAGCGTGGCCGCTGGGACGGTGGGCTTGGCCGCGAGGGTTTGGAGGAAATTAACAACCAACATGAGATTGCCGACTAACAGCACGGCGTAAGCGGCCGTCGCCAAGAGCAACCAGGGACGCGTAGCCGCCGCGATTTCGGGGAAGGTAACTGCCGGTTTGAGGAGCGCTTGACCTTGGGTCCAACCCGCCACGCCGAGACTGATCACGAGTAATAAAACACCCAAAATCGCCGTGGTCGCATGACCACCGATGAGCGCGGCCGAGGCCCACGTTTTACCCGTCAAGCGCGGCACCGCAAAATACAGCGCGCCGAAGAACAACATCGAGATACCGCCGTAGAGGGCGAGTTGCTGCTGCGCCTGCGTGAAGTAGGTGAACTGCGTGATGACGGCGAAACTGCGAATCGAGGTGAACGCATCCGCGCAACCGCCGATGACGTAGGCCAAGAGGCCGAACGAGGTGAACTTCATCACCGCGCCGCCTTGACCGATCGAGCCTTTGAGATTCAGCCAGACCACGAAGTAGTGAAAAACGAGCAACGAGCAGGAAACGATCGCGAGCGACGAAATCCAAGCTGGGGCCGGACCGCCGATCAAGTGGCGGCCACCCGTCCAAGCCCCGACGACGATCAACACCCAGAACGAGAGCGAAGCGAATTGATAACCGGGTAACACGCGGCCCGTGACTTTCGGCACGACGTAATAAGCCGCGGCGAGGGCCAACGGCGCGAGCCAGAGGGTAAACACACCTTGGGCGAACCAGCCGGCGGTGACGGCTTGCATCACACCACGCATCGGCACCACGAAAAGCGCGACGTGGGCGACCGAGAAGAGCCAGGGAAACAGAAAAAGCGCGGCAAACACATACCACTGCGAGGCGTAGCTCGCTTCGTTGCGACGCCCCGACCAGGCGAGGACGCCGGCGACAGCGATCGCGCCATACGCGATCAACAAGAGCGGTTGCACGTAGCGCGGGAGTTGCAAGAGGCTGTGACCCGTGGCGTCACCGGCGACGATGCCGACCAATGCGAGCGTGACGCCGAGATTCCAAAACAGCGCGCCCACCGTAACCCAGTTACCGGCGCGCAGGGCTTCACCACCGAGGCGGGTCAAAACCCAGAGGCCGAGCGCCAAGCCGGCGTTGGCGAGCCAACCGTAAACAAACGCGGTCTCTTGGAGCGCTTGCATGTGCCCATAAGTGAACCAAGCGCAGCTCGCGAGGAACGTAGGCGTGTGCAATTGGACGGAGGCGATGAGCGCCAGTACGCCGCTGATGACGAGCCAGACGAGGCCGGAGCCCAGCAGGAGCAGCAGCGGCCCACGGGCGTGGGCGTCATTGGCGGAAACTTCTTGGGTGTCGTGGGACATCTCGTTCAGAGGGATAAGGGAGACAAACAGGTTATTTGCGGGCGCCGTTTTCCTGCACGATCAATTCCATCGCGCGGGTGATGGGGAGTTGGACGACGCCGGCCTTTTGATCGACCCAAGCGTAGGAGGTGGCTTGCTTTTGGGCGGTCGCACGCACTTCCGCGAGAACGGCAGCTTTGGAGGCCGGCGTGGCTTTCCACGCGAGATCTTCTGGCAACTTCTCAGGAGCGACGGCGTAGGCCGCCGGCGGCGTTGTTTTCGAGTAGCCGTAGTAAACGACTAAAAGAAACACACCGAAGCAGCCCATGAGGGCGAGCACCGTCACGATTGAGACCGGACGGGGAGAATGGGCAGAGGAATCACTCATGGTAGGTGAGGCATTCGCCGATGCGAGGATCGCGGATCGGGATGAGTTTAGTCGTCGGGAAGCTCTTCAAGTAAGACCAGATGCAGATGCCGCCCACGCCGACCACGGACGTGAGCACCCACAGGAGATTAAGCGACAGGAAGGGTAATGGGTCGCCGTGGGAGTCTTTGAGCGCGGGCAAGATATTGTAGCAGAGATCAACGAGGATCACGCCCAAGATCCAGATCGCCGCGGGGCGAATGTAGGCCGGGGTGACTTTGTGTTTGTAGGACAACAGATACAGAAACGGCGCGAGGAAGTGGCCGAAGAGGATAAAGAAACCGACGTATTTCCACTGGCTCGGCGTGCCGTCGGCGTGGATTTCACGGAGGTTATACCAGAAGGTTTCTTCGGGCACGTTGGCGTTCCAGATCAGGAAATACTGGGAAAACGTGACGTAGGCCCAGAACACCGTGAAGGCG